>NZ_BAABLP010000005.1:0-198141 GCF_039544415.1 Amnibacterium soli
GGTCACCCCATCGGTCGTGCCGTCACCCTGCGCGGGTGGCGGCACGACCCGTTTCACCGCTGATCGAAGGAGATCCATGCTCGCCGGCCTCACCGGACTGCACCTGCTCGTCGTGGCGGGCGCGATCCTGCTGCTCTTCGGTGCCACCAAGCTGCCCGTGTTCGCGAAGGGGCTCGGTCAGAGCGTGAAGGTGCTCCGCACCGAGCTGCGCGACGACGAACCGGTCGTCGTGCCCGCGCAGCCCGCGACGACGGAGCGCTGAGCGCACCGTGGACCTCTCCATCGGCAAGCTGCTCGTCATCGGTGTCGTCGCGCTCTTCTTCGTGAGCCCCGACAAGCTGCCGCAGTACGCGGCGCAGCTGGCCCGCTGGGTCCGCGTCGTCCGCAGCTTCACCGACGAGGCGAAGCAGCGGGTGGCCACCGAGATGGGCCCCGAGTTCGACGACGTCGATTGGGCGAAGCTCGACCCCCGGCGGTACCACCCGAAGCGCCTCCTCGCCGACGCCTGGAACGCCGCGCCCGAGGGCGAACGCGATCCGCGTCCGGGCGACGCCCGCGCCGTCGACGACGAGCCCGACCTGCTGACGCAGGCCGACCGCCGCGCCGCCGCGAGCGCGTCCCCCGCCCCGGCGCACGCGCACTACGAGATCGGCAGCTGAGCCGGCGCCGCTCGTCCGTCAGCGCGGGCCCCTCGCCGCCTCCTGCAGCGGCCCTGCGCGGCCCGTGCCGCTCCGTCGGACGGCGGCGCCGACGAGCACGAGCAGCGTGGCCGCGCCGGCGGCGGCGTACACGCTGCGGTAGGCGTCCGGCGCCAGCGCTGCGGCCGTGATGAGCGCCCCCGAGAGGACCGCGCCGATCCGGCGCGTGTTGGTGAACAGCCCGGACGCCAGCCCCGGCGCGGGGAAGACGTCCTGGAACAGGGGCAGGCCGACGCCGGCGACGACCGCGAAGAAGACGGCGTTGAGGGGCTGCAGGGCGAGGAAGACGACGGGGCCGGGGGCGACCGCCGCGAGCCCGTAGTAGACCGCGCCCGCCGCGCAACCCGCGGTGACGAGGGCACGGGTCGGCCAGCGGCCGACGAGGCGCCCGACGAGCAGCAGCGCCGGGATCTCGAGCAGTGCGGCGAGGCCGAGGGCGATGCCCGCCCAGAGGATCGGCGCGTGCAGCGACCGCGAGACGTACAGCCCGGTGATCGTCACGGTCGCGATGTTCGTGGCCTGCAGCGCGACGAAGGCGGCGAGGACGACGAGGGCGCGCCCGAGGCGGACCTGCCGGAGCGCGGCGAGGCCCGACGTGCCCGGCGCGGCGGGCTGCGGGTCGCTCGCGCGACGGCGGCTGCGGATCAGCAGGAGCCCGGTGACGACGTTGACGACGGCGATCGCGGCGAGGAGGGCCAGCGCCGCCCGCGGCGAGCCGGCGCCGGCGACCGCGGTGGCGAGGAGGGGGCCGATCACCCAGGCGAAGGAGACGATCGCCCGGGTGCGGACGACGCGCGCCCGCGCCGCGCCGCTGTGCCGCAGCTGCGCGAAGAGCAGGGTGGAGCCCACGCCGGGCGGGCCGCCGAGCAGCACGAGCGCGACGACCGCGAGCGGGAGCGTCGGCGCGAGGACGAGGGCCGCGACCAGCGCGACGCCGCTCGCCCCGCAGAGCACGAGCGGGCGCAGGTAGTCCCGGCGCCGGTCCGCCGCCCCGGGGATGAGCAGTGAGGCGACGAACCCGCCGACGTTGTAGGCCGCGAGGGCGAGACCGGTCTCGGCGTCGCTCGCGCCGTAGAGGGTCACGAGCAGGACCGCCAGGATCGGGTTCAGGACCGCGAACTGCAGCGCCCAGAACCAGGCCGAGACCGGCCAGAGGATCGCGTCGCGCCGCACCGGGGCGCCCGGCCCGACGCCTCCTGCCGCGCCCGCGTCGGCCGCCTCCTCCACCGCTGCTCCCGCCGGCCTCGGGCTCAGCTGCCCGGGCGGTAGATGCACTGGGCCGTGGAGCCCTTGCCGTCGCCGCTCTGCTCGGCCACGACCTTCCCGTCGAGGGTGATGGAGCAGGCGATCGTGCCCGATCCCGCGTTCTGGCCGACCACGGTCAGCACCGACGACGCGGAGGTCAGGGTGCCGCGGACCGTGACGGTCTTCGACCAGGGCAGCGGCTGGTCCGACAGCGTCGTCTGCCCGCTCTGTCCGCCGCTGACCGTGTAGTAGGCGATGGCGCTCGCTCGTCCGGACCCGGTGACGGCGTAGACGACCCGGTGCGCCGTCCCGCTGCCGCCGACGGGTGTGCCCGCGCTCTGCGAGGCGTACCCGGACGCGGCGGCGGTGGTCGCGGCGATCGCGAACAGCACCGTGTAGACGATCGACATCACCAGGCTCGCGATCACCGCCAGCGCCCCCAGCACGATGCCGGCGATCCCCGGCCCCTTCCGGGACGCCGGGCGGAGGAGGGCGAGGATGCCGAGCACGATCGCCGCGATGCCGACGAGCCAGGCGCCGTAGGAGGCGAAGGGCACGAAGGCGAGCACGAGCGCGACGATGCCGAGGACCAGCGCGAGCACCCCGCGGCGGGAGCGCGGCGTCGGATCGGCGGCGGACGGCGCCGGCAGCGGGGGAGGCGTGCTCATCGGGTGCTCCTCGTTCGTGCGGGGCGACCCGCCGGTGGCAGCGGACCCGGTCGACGGGTCCGACCCCACCTTGGCAGAGCGGTCGCGCCGCACCTCGGCGGCGCGTCCCCGTCCAGGGCGACCGTCCGGGGATCCGAGTCCTCCCTCCTCGGGCCGGCCGCCTCAGCTCACGTGCACGACCGGGCGGCGGCGGACGTCGGGCTCCGACTCCCGCAGCACCTCGCGGGCCACGGGGGCGACCTCGCCCTCGCCGGCGATGAGGAACCGCACCATGTTCGAGATCGGGTTGCCCTCGGTCCACTCGAAGTAGATCTCGGGCACGACCCCGGTCAGGTTGCGGATCTGCAGCAGCACCGTCGCGATCGTGTTGGGCACGTTGCCGCTGTCCACCTTCAGCACGCGGAAGCCGTGCCGGACCTCCCCGCGCACCACCAGGTCCTCCTCGAAGTCCGACGAGTCGGTCTTGCGGACCTCGAGGAACGTGATCGCGGCTCGGCCGGGGATGTGGCTGTCGTGCCGCTCCGTCCTCGCCTTCGTCCGGTACTCGGCGGCGTCGCCGGGGCCGGGCTCGTTCGCGACGAGGTGGACCTCGCCGAACTCCTCCGCCTCCTGCAGGAACCCGAGGGCCGTGGCGTCGAAGGTGACGCTCGTCGCGCGGACCTCGAACGAGCGCCGCAGCCGCGAGACGAAGGAGACGAGCAGGATGCCGACGATGAAGAGCGCGCCGATCCGCAGGCCGTCCGGCCGCTCGATGACGTTGGTCACGGTCGTGTAGGCGAAGACGAGCGAGATCACCCCGAACCCGATCATCCGCTTCGGCTGGTGCTTCCGCCTCGCGGCCAGGGTCACCGCGACGGAGGCGGAGGTGATCAGCACCAGCACGCCCGTGGCGTAGGCGCCGCCCTGCGCATCGACGTTCGCGTCGAACGCCAGCGTGATGCCGATCGCGATGAGCGTGAACACGATGACCAGGGGCCGGACCGCACGGGCCCAGGTCGGCGCCATGCCGTAGCGCGGCAGGTACCGCGGCACGATGTTCAGCAGGCCCGCCATGGCCGAGGCGCCGGCGAACCACAGGATCGCGATGGTCGACAGGTCGTAGGCCGTGCCGACCACCGGGCCGAGGTACTCGTGCGCGAGGTAGGCCAGTGCGCGGCCGTTCGCCGCCCCGCCGGGCTGGAACTCCCGCTGCGGGATCAGGAGGGTCGTCGCGAGGCTCGAGGTGAGCAGGAAGACGCTCATCGTGATCGCCGCCGTCGTCAGCAACCGCTTCGCGCCGCGGATGCGGGCCTCCGGGCGTCCGCCGGGCTCGTCCCCGCGGCCGTGGATCTGCGGGATGACCGTCACGCCGGTCTCGAACCCGGACAGCCCGAGCGCGAGCTTCGGGAACACGAGCAGCGCGACGCCGACCACGAGCAGCGGGCTGCCGCCGTTCTGCCGCAGCAGCGCGGCGCCCCAGTCGCTGAACAGCGCCGGGTGCTGGAAGACGTGGACGAACGCGGTCACGATCACGACGGCGTTCAGCGCCAGGTAGACGGCGACGAGCACCACCGCGATGCCGATCGCCTCCCGGAACCCGCGCAGGAAGACCGCGCCGAGCAGCACGACCAGCAGCAGCGTCAGCGGCACCTGCGCCTCGTGCAGCGCCGCCGGCATGAGCGGGTTCTCGACCGCGTGCGCCGCGGCGTCCGCGGCGGACAGGGTGATGGTGATGATGAAGTCGGTCGCCGCGAACCCGAGCAGCACGAGGACGAACAGCTTCCCGCTCCACCACGGCAGCAGGCGCTCGAGCATCGCGATCGAGCCCTCGCCCTTGAAGCTCTCCGACGCGACCCGCCGGTAGACGGGCAGTGCGCCGAGCAGGGTCAGCGCGATCAGGACGAGCGTGGCGATGGGGGAGACGAAGCCCGCGGCCAGGGCCGCGATGGCCGGTTGGTAGCCGAGGGTGGAGAAGTAGTCCACGCCGGTGAGGCACATCACGCGCAGCCAGGAGTGGGTCTGCTCCGCGCGGCCGTGCGGGCCCTGGTGGCGCCCCGCCTCCTCCGCGCCCTGGAGCGCCCAGCGCGAGAAGCGTCCTCGGCGCTGCTGCGGCGCGGCGCAGACGTCGGGCACGGCGCGCTGATCGGGCAGCCCGGCGTCGCCGGCCGCCCAGGCGCACAGATCGAGGGGACCCGTGCCGCCCGTCGCCGCGGCCCGCGCGTCGTCCATCCTCCCCTCGCTCATCGGATCGGCCGCCGTCCCGTGCGGCCCCGGGGCGCAGGGGCGAGTCGGTCCCAGACGGCGCCCCACGCGACCTCGAACCGACGGCGTCGACCGCGCCCTCGCGGCGCAGCCGCTCCGCCTCCTGCAGCACGTCCGCGCACGCCTCGAGCTCCTCGTGCGCACCGCCGTCGTCCGGGATCGTGCCGTACTGGTCGCGTCCGGCGCGCAGCGTCCTGATCTGCGTGCGGCGCGCGCCGGCGAGCACCGCGAGCGCGGCCCACCCGGCGAGGTACGTCGCTGCAGCGGGGAGGAGCGCGAGCTCGAACGGGAGGCGCTGCGCCGCGCCGATCAGCACCGCGAGTCCGACCAGCACGCCGATCGGCGGCCAGCCGCGCAGCAGCCGGAACCGGATGCGCTCGCTCGTCGTCGACCCCGGAGGGAACACGGCCAGGCAGTACCCGGTGTACCCGTACCGGCTCGACCAGACGTCGAGCTCGCCCCACTCGTGCGGTCCGACGAGCACCCGCCGCACCGCCCGACGGGCCAGGGTCGGACGGTCGGAAGCGCGGCGCGCGCCGCCGCGGCTGCGGAGCGCCGCCGGGTGAGCCGCCCGGCGCGAGACGATCGACATCCCCCCGGTCTAGCGGGGGCGGTTCCGGGCCGTGCGTCCGTCTACGCGATCCACACGCGGCGGACGCCGATCCATACGCCGTCTTTACGCCGACCCGCTCGGCTCCTGCGTCGGCCCGCCGTACACGTCGGGGACGCCGTCGCCGTCGTCGTCGCGCTGCTCCTCCTCGTGCAGGCGCCGATAGGTCCGGTTGCGCAGGCGGAGCACGACCGCGGCGAGGACCGCCGCCGTCAGGGAGCCGAGGAGGACGCCCACCTTCACGTGGTCGTCGCGCTCGCTGCCGGCGCCGAAGGCGAGCTCCCCGATGAGCAGGGACACCGTGAAGCCGATGCCGCCGAGCAGGGAGGCGCCGAGCACGTCCCACCAGGACAGGCTCTCGTCGAGCCGGGCGCGCGTGAAGCGGGAGACCAGGGCCGTCGCTCCGAGGATGCCCAGGGTCTTCCCGACGACCAGGGCGACGACGATGCCGAGCGCGACCCGGTCCTCCAGCGAGGTGACGAGGCCCGAGAGCCCGCCGACCGTGACGCCGGCGGAGAAGAAGGCGAAGACCGGCACGGCGAACCCGGCCGAGATCGGGCGCCACCGGTGCTCGAAGTGCTCCGCCATGCCCGGTCCCGCCTCCGGGCCGCCGGCCGCGCGGGAGCGGAGGACGGGAACGGTGAAGCCGAGCAGCACGCCGGCCACGGTCGCGTGGATGCCGGAGGCGTGCATGAGCGCCCAGGCGATCACCGCGAGGGGGACGAGCAGCCACCACGACCGGATCCGCCGCTGCACCAGGACGCCGAAGACGGCGACGACGCCGAGCGCGCCGGCGAGGGGGAGGAGCGCGAGCCCGCTCGTGTAGAAGACGGCGATGATCGTGATCGCGAGCAGGTCGTCGACCACCGCCAGGGTCAGCAGGAAGGTCCGCAGCGCGGTCGGCAGGTGCGAGCCGATCACCGCCAGCACGGCCACGGCGAACGCGATGTCGGTCGCCGTAGGGACGGCCCATCCGCGCAGGGCGTCGCCGCCGCTGGTCAGGTTGACGACCGTGAAGAGCACGGCGGGCAGGGCCATCCCGCCGATCGCGGCGAACACCGGCACCACCGCGCGGCGCACGTCGCGCAGGTCGCCCGCGACGAACTCCCGCTTCAGCTCCAGTCCCGCGATGAAGAAGAAGATCGCGAGCAGCCCGTCGGCCGCCCACTGGCCGAGGGTCAGGTCCAGGTGGAGCGCGCGCGGGCCGACGACCGTGTCGCGCAGGCCGGCGTAGGCCTCGGACCAGGGCGAGTTCGCCCAGATCAGGGCGACGACGGTGCCGAGCAGCAGCAGCGCCCCGCCGACCGTCTCCTTGCGCAGCGCGGCGGTGATCCGCTGCGCCTCGAGCCAGGAGCCGCGGCCGAAGAGCGAGCCGGTGGCGCCTCGCTCGCGAGGAGTGCCGGGCGGTGGTGCGGACGGTGACGTCATGGTGGTGGCTCCCGGATCAGGATGTCGGGGTCGCTCGAACGACCGCCGACCAGACTTCCCGGCACACCGCCGCCGACGATATCGCGCCACCTCCGACCGGTGCTGTGCGGACCGGGCGGCGGCATCGGCCGTCGGCGTCCGCACGCCGACGGCGGGCGCCGGGGGATCGAGCCGTCGGGCGGCTCAGGCGCCGATCGCTCGCACGGCCCGGGCGACGAGCCGCTCCTCGGCTTCGAGGTCCTCGCGATCGCGATCTCGGGTCCTCGCGTCAACGGTGGAGGACGGGCGCGTGAAGCGGTCGCAGGACCTCCGACCGCCGCCGCCCGCCGGCTCCCGTCAGAACGCCCTCAACGTGGAATCGGCGAGGATCCTCGTCGCGCGCACGAGCAGCACCACCCGCTCGGGGTTCGGGCGGGGCCGCCGGTAGCGGGACTCGTACAGCGCCTCCGCGTCAGCCACGTCGCCCGCCCCGGAGACGACCTCCGCATCGCCCTGCACCGTGATCCACCTGCGGCCGTCCACCTGCGTCAGGCTGCAGGTCGGGTCGCGCTGCACGTTGCGGACCTTCTGGCTCGAGACGGACGTGATGACCCGGATCAGGCCCTGATCGACGGTGAACCCGACCGGCACGGCATGAATCCGGCCGCCGGCGCCGAGGGTGGACAGCACGGCCAGGTGGCGCTCGTGCAGGAAGGCCAGCCCGTCCGCGTTCAACCGCGCCCACGCGGACGCCGGCTCCGGCCCCGTCACGGCTGCTCCGCCGTCCGCAGCGGGAGGCGGTCGCCACCGGCCGCCGCCGCGAGGTCGACGACGCCGATGCGGGCTGCGGCGGCGACCGCGTCCGGCCGGTGCGGTTCCCGCTCCGTCGTCGTGTGCAGGTCCATCACGGGTCCCTCCGCTTCCATGGACCGGAGGTCCTGCAGTCGGTGCGCGGTCCGGACCGGGCCGCGACCGCACGAGTCGGACCCTCTCGCAGGCCGTCGACCTCCGTGCGCCGACGATGCGCATCGGCGAGCCTCGAGCATGCCACCGCTGGCCACGACCGCCCGGCCGGAGCTGCTGCTGTCGCCGTGCTCGTGCGCCTCGAAGCGCTCGGTGAGCCGACCGCCGGGGCCCGGCAGCAGCGGGTGAGCCGTTCCGGACCGAGCCTCCGTCGGGCGCCGTCGAGCGCTCAGGCGTTGACCACCCGCTGCTCCGGTCGGGCGGGGAGGGCGGAGCTCGATGTGCCGGTCGTCCGGTCGACGATGAGCTCCATGACCGCCGGCAGGATGGCCACTGCGGCGTCGTGGTAGGTCTGCGACCCGCTGACGGTGTCGACGGTGGCGAGGGTGATCGCCGGTGGCTCTGCGACGACCACCGAGGAGAAGCGCGCGGCGACGGTGCGCAGCGTCCTGTTGATCTGGCTCGCACGGGCCCGCCCCACGACTGCGAGGGGCTGGTGTCCGAGCAGGCTCGGGAAGCCGACCAGGACGACGCCGGCGGACGACGTGCTCTGGATCCTCCGCAGCATGAGCGAGATCCCCGTGGTGATCCTGGTCCGGAGGAGGACGCGGGTGGCTTCGATGAACGTCGGGGTCCAGACCACGACGTCGTAGGTGTGGGCACCTGAGGGGCCGAGAGAAGCGGCCAGGTGCTCGAGACGGACGAGGTGCTGCGAGCGGTTCTCGACCGTCACCCCGCGTCCTGTGCGCAGGTGCAGGAGTCCGGCGATCGCGCCGTCGAGCGCGTCTTCACGTCTGTCCGTTCCGAACCCGACCGCGTACTCACCGCCGATGACGAGGACGCGGATCGGATCGGGCCCGACGATGCGCACGTCGAGTCCCGCCGGGATCGATCGGCGCGTTGCGGAACGGGTGAGATCGCTGCCCTCGGACTTCAGCCGCGCCCGCGAGAATCGCCCGGGCTCCCGCACGGCTGGGGTCGGCGCTCGTGCTTCTTCAGGTGCGAGCTCGACCGTGGACGACGTCTCGCGGAGCGTGATGCGGCTGCTGGTGACCGTCGTCGAGACGTCGCCGAGCAGGGGGATCAGCTGCGCGGTGAGCGCCTCGGCCCAGAGCCGGTACGCCCGGGGAGACCCTTCCGGGCGGTACGCGGCATCGGCCATCGCGGGCATCGGCGCATAGGTCGTCCGCCTGTTGCGCGACACCGTGCGCTGCGTCGTCTCGTTCAGCCGGTCCGGCTGCTTCCGGAAGAGCAGCCGCAGCGGCGTCATCAACCCCACCCCGTCGGTCGTGGGCATCCCGGCCACGACGATGGGTACGAGCGGCCCGGGGGGCATGTCGCCGTCGAGCTTCGCGAGGAGACGATCCAGTGCTTGCGCCCAGCTCCGGGTCGGGGTCAGCCGCATCGCGTCGCTGAGTCCGAACGCGACGACGATCGCATCCCACCGCTCCGTGGCGCGGGTGCCGAGGATCGAGACGGCGTCGCTGAGCGATGCGCCGACCCGGCTGACCTGCTCGACGTCGACCGGGACGCGCAGCTGTCGCTGCAGGGCCTGCTGCAGCTGTCCGACCAGGGCGAGCCCGAAGGTGGGCACCCCCCAGCCCGTGGTGATGCCCGACCCCAGCAGCAGGACCTTGACCGGCTCGGCTGCGCCGCTCCGCATGAGCGGCTGATCCGACGGGCGGACCTGCGGGCTGGTCAACGATCGCGCGTGCAGCGCGATCGCGACCCGCCGCACGAGGGGGTCAGCAAGCATCTCGTCCCGTCCGTGGTCTGAGTGGATGAAGCATGTGTACCCGGATCCATGCCCGCGGAACGCTCCCAGAACGGGTCACCGGTCGGCACGGGACCGCCGTGCCGGCCGGTGACCCGTCCAGCGCGGGACGACCCGCCGCGAGAGCACGTGCAGGGCGCTGCGTGAGAAGGCCGGTGAAGGAGCCCTGCATGCTGCGGCACAGGGGGACGCGGGGTGCGCATGCACGGGTCTCGGTCTCGTGCCACTCGATCTGGGAGCGGCGTTCCGTGCACGACCATCCTTAGGTTCTGCACATGCCCATCCATCGACCGTCGGCCTGATGACCGTCGCCTCGTCCGGTCGGTCGCTGCTGCGAGCGTCGGTCGGCGTCCTCAGGGCAGCACCTGAGCACACGCTCGGGGTCGCGCCGTCCCCCGGGGCGGACGCCGTCGGCGCGGAGCCCGGCTCGGCGCCGGCGGGAGTCGGGTCGGTCGCGGTGGAGCGATGGCTGGTCCTGATCATCGCGGCGTTCGGTGTCGTCTACTCGTTGCAGAACCTGGACGGCCTGATCGCGGACTGGCCCGCGATGAGCGGCCCGATCGGCGGCGCCGTCGTCGCGCTCGTCGCGGCGTCCTGCTGCACGGGCGTCGTCGCGCTCGCGAAGCCGGCGATCTCCCGGCACCTCTTCACGATCGCCGTCGCCGCCTTCGTCATCGCGGCCGTGCTGTGGCCGTTCGCGCTGCACGCGACCCTGCCGGCCGACCCGTTCCCGTGGTTGACCTCGACCTGGCCGATCGAGGCGGTGTACCTCTGCGGTGCGACCAGTCGCATCTGGATCCCGCTGGTCGCGACCGCCGCCACCGCCGTCGCGCTCGCGCTGACGCTCACGGGACCGGGCGGGTTCTCGGGCTCCGACCTCGTCAGCACGATCGTGCCGATGTGTGCGATCAGTGCGGTGCTGGTGCTGCTCATCGGTGCGCTCCGGCACCGCATCCGGCTCGCGGAGCGCGCGCAGCACAACTCGCTGGTCGAGTACCGGAGGTCGCAGCAGGAGGTCACGACCGAGGCCGAGCGGGTCCGGACCGACGCGCTCGTCCACGACTCGGTCCTCACCACGCTCCTGTCCGCCGCGGCCGCCGCATCCGAGGACGACGAGGAACTCGCTGCTCGCATGGCGCGCAACGCGCTGCGGGTGCTGACCCACGTCAACCGGCGCGGAGCCGAAGGGCAGGTGCTGCCCTTCGCCCTGCTGCTGGAGCACGCGCGGAACGTGGTCCCCGACGCGTTCGCCGCGTTCACCCTCAGCACCGAACAGGCCGTCGACGTCGTGCTTCCCGCGGCAGCTGCTGACGCTCTGCTCGCCGCCATGGTGGAGACGATGGACAACAGCATCCGGCACGCCGGAGACGCCGACCGCGTGCTGTCCGCCGAGCCCCTCGGGCCCGACGGCATCCGCGTCCTCGTGGCCGACGACGGCGTCGGGTTCGAGGTCGTTCCGGCACTGGCGATGAATCGGGGGCTGCAGCTGGCGGTGGTGGAACGGATGCGCCAGGTCTTCGGCCGAGCCGACGTCGTGTCAGCGCCGGAGGAGGGGACCTCCGTGACCATCAGCTGGGGTTCGGTCGTCGTCTCCGGCACTCGTCCTCTCGAGGACAGGAAGGTCGTGACGTCGTGACCCCGGTGGATCGGTGGATGCGTCGGCTCACCGTCGGGGTGGTCTCCGGGGTGGCGCTCACCTTCGTGGCGACGACCGCTGTCGCCGAGCAGATGACGGCGACCGCGTGGGTCGCGGTCGGCTTGCTCGTGTTCGCCGAGCTCGCCTGCCTCGTCGTCGCCGACCGGCGCCTCGGGCCCGGGCTCACCGCGGTCGTGACCGGCATCGGCGTGCTGCTGCCGGTCCTGGGATCAGCGGGACGCGCACCGGAACCCACCAGCTACGGGTCCGGGGTCTGGTACGTCGCGGGTGCGCTCGCGCTGATCCTGCTGCTCCTCTGGGGGAACCGTGCTGCCGCCGGATGGGTGATCGTCGGCGTGCTCGTGGTCCACACCTTCCTCTGGGGAGGCGTCGGCGCCCTCGCCTCGCTCAGCGTCCTCGCGATGGTCATCCTGCTCGGCGCGGTGACCGCAGCCCGAGCCGCGATCATCAACGCCGAGGCCGCGCTGGACCGGGTCAGCGCCACCGAGCGGGAGGCGATCGCGTGGCGGACCCTGCAGGACGCGTATCACCAGGAGCGGCAGATGCGCCTCGCGGCGACTGCGGAGACGACCGGCGTCATGCTGCAGCGCATCGTCGACGCCGGCGGGCGACTGACCGCGCTCGAGCGGCAGGAGTGCCGGCTGCTCGAGCAGACGGTCCGCGACGAGATCCGCGGCCGCCGCCTGCTCACCCCGGCGATCCGCGACCAGATCCTCGCGCACCGGCGACGCGGTGCGGTCGTCCAGGTCAACGACGACGGGGGGCTCGATCACGAGGAGCCGGCGGTCATCGACGAGATGCTCCGCACCGTCGCCGACGCCTTGAACGGGCTCACCTCCGACCGCATCATCATCCGGACGCTTCCAGCCGATTCCCCCGACGCGATCTCGGTCGTCGCCACCACGATCGACCCCGTCGCTGCCGCACTCGGCCTCGACAGCGACGACGATCTCGTCGACCTGTGGCTCGAGCTCCCTCGACCCGGCACGACACCGAGTGCTCCGACGGCTCAGGCGGCCACGGCGCTGCGCTGAAGAGGAGAACGAGCTTCCTGCCCACCCCGCCCTGCGGTTCCGGAGCGAAGAACGCGATCGCAGCGAGGGAGCGTTCCGTCGGCGTGCGGCTCGGCCGATCGCGTGGGCCCCGTGGGGCTCGAACCCACGACCCGCGGATTAAAAGTCCGATGCTCTACCGACTGAGCTAGAGGCCCCTGATGTCGAGCGTAGCCGCGGACGGATCGGCGTCGCGCGGTGATCCCGTCCTGCGGCGGGCGACCGGACCGGCCGGCGCGGTGCGCAGCGCTTCGCGGAGGGCGGACGCCGCCGCTCGCGGTCACCCGTCGCTCGTACCCTGACGGGATGGCCGAGTTCCACCGCCCCGTGCGCATGCCCGCCGAGCACTTCGACTTCGTGAAGGGCGGCGAGGACCCGGCCGTCATCGTCCGCACCGCGCACGAGACCGCGCAGGCGCTGGTCAGCCGGGTGCGGGCGGACCCCGATCCGGAGGTGGTGGGCCGGCTCGTCGCGTTCGCCGAGCGGGAGGGGATCGACGCGGTCGCCGAGCTGTGGTCCCGTGCGGCGCCGCACAGCCTGCCGGGTGCGCTCTGGCGCCTCTACCTGCTGCGCGAGATGGTGCAGCGCGACGCCGACCAGGTCACGCTCGCCTTCGGACGCGGCGCGGAGCGGCTCCGCAGCATCGATCCCGTCATCGCGGGTGCGCCGTCGCCGGCGGGTCCGGAGGAGCTGCGGGCGCTCGCCGACGAGATCCTGCGGGGCGTGTTCGAGGGCGATCTCGCCCTGGCGCTCGACCGCGCCGCCGCGTTCTGCCGCGTGACGGCCGACGGCGCGCTCGAGCTCGCGGACGACGCGGACCCCACCGAGCCGCAGCGGGCGGAGGCGCTGACGCGTCGGGCGGCTCGGCTCGCACGACTCGCGGACGAGTTGTCGGTGTCTGCCAGGCTCGAACGCGACGGCGCTTTAGACTGAACGCGGCCCTTCGGGGCCCCGCCGGGCCGCAGTAACCCCGGGCTCCATTTTCAGCCGCTTCGAGCGGCCTCGCGCCGAGAGGCGTTTCTGCGGTCCGGCACTCCTCCGCAGGAATGGTCTGCGCATTCGGGCCCGCGGCCCAATCGCCGCAATCCAGCGCCTCAGCGCCTCCGAATCCCCTTCTGACACGAGCCTGAACGGTCGTCCGCCCACAACGGGTGGCCGGTCCTCGGCACACGGAGCGAAGGAGGTGCTGCATGCTGTCGGTCATGGATCCCGACGTCGGCGACGCGCTCTCCGGCATGCGGGACACCCCTGAGCAGCGGCTCGCCCGCGTCGCCACCGGCGACAAGCAGGCGTTCGCCGAGCTGTACGACTCGACCTCCGCCCGCGTCTACGGGCTGGTCAAGCGACTGCTCGTCGACCCGGCGCAGGCCGAGGAGGTCACCCAGGAGATCTACCTGGAGATCTGGCAGACCGCGACCCGGTACCAGCAGGAGCGCGGCAGCGCGATGTCCTGGATGCTGACGATGGCCCACCGCCGCGCGGTGGACCGCGTCCGCGCCTCCCAGGCCAGCCGCGACCGCGACACCCGCATCGGGATCCGGGACTACGACCGCGAGTACGACCAGGTCGCCGAGCACGTCGAGGTCACGATGGAGGGCGCTCGCGTGAAGCGCGCCCTGCAGGGCCTCACCGAGCTGCAGCGGCAAGCCGTCCAGCTCGCCTACTACGGCGGTCTCAGCCACTCCGAGATCGCCGCCGAGCTGCACGTGCCCGTCGGCACGGTGAAGACCAGGATCCGCGACGGGATGATCCGACTCCGCGATGCGATGGGGGTGACGTCATGACCAAGCGCGACGATGCACATCTGCTGAGCGGCGCGTACGCCCTCGACGCGGTGACGCCGGAGGAGGCGGAGCTCGTCCAGTCCGCCATGGAGCACTCGGAGGAGCTGCGCAGCGAGGTCGTCGGGCTCACCGACACCGCCGTGGCGCTCGGCCTCGGCCTGCCGCCCGTCGCGCCGCGACCGCAGCTGCGGGCGAGCATCCTGGACGCGATCCAGACCCTGCCCCAGCTGCCCGCTCCGGCGCAGGAGGCCGAGGCGCCCCACGAGGAGCCGGCGATCGTGCAGACGGCCATGCCGGCCGGCGCGCACGTCGTGCCGGCCCGCCGTCGGCGTCGGCGTCGCCCGATGGCGCTGCTCGCAGCGGCCGCGACCGCGGTCCTGCTGTTCGGCGGCGGCTTCCTGGTGCAGCGCACGCTGCTCGAGCCCCAGAGCGAGTACACGGCGGTCGTCGCGGCCGCCGACGTGCAGTCGGCCAGGGCCACCGTGCCCGGCGGCGGCGTCGTGAAGGTGTCGTGGTCGAAGAGCGAGCACCGCACCGCGGTGTCCGTCAGCGGCGTGAAGGCGCCCTCCGGCAAGGTGCTCCAGCTCTGGAGCGTCCGCGGCGGCACGGCGACCAGCGCTGGCCTCTACGAGGACGGCGACCGCTTCGCCCTGATCACCGGCACCCCGAGCTCGGGCGAGCGCCTCGCCGTGACCGTGGAGCCCGACGGCGGGTCGACGCAGCCGACCTCGGAGCCGATCGCAGCGGTCCCGCTCGACGCCTGAGCGCACGCACGGAGACGGCCGGACGGGGATCCCGTCCGGCCTTCCTCGTGTCCCGCCCGCTCGCTCGAGGGCGGGACGCGTGCTCGGGTGCACCCCGGAGCACGCGGGGCGGATCAGCCGAAGCGGCCGGAGACGTAGTCCTCGGTGGCCTTCACGGACGGCCTCGAGAACATCGTGCTCGTGTCGTCGTACTCGATCAGCTTGCCGGGCTTGCCGGTGCCGGCGATGTTGAAGAACGCGGTCTTGTCGGAGACCCGGGACGCCTGCTGCATGTTGTGGGTCACGATGACGATCGTGTAGTCCTGCTTCAGCTCCTCGATCAGGTCCTCGATCGCGAGGGTGGAGATCGGGTCGAGCGCCGAGCAGGGCTCGTCCATCAGCAGCACGTCGGGGGAGACCGCGATCGCGCGGGCGATGCAGAGGCGCTGCTGCTGACCGCCGGACAGGCCGTTGCCGGGCAGGTTCAGACGGTCCTTGACCTCGTTCCAGAGGTTCGCCCCCTGCAGCGACTTCTCGACCAGGGCATCGCCGTCGGACTTCGAGATGCGCTTGTTGTTGAGCTTCACGCCCGCGAGCACGTTGTCGCGGATGGACATCGTGGGGAACGGGTTCGGCCGCTGGAACACCATGCCGACCTGACGGCGCACGAGCACCGGGTCGACGCCCGGCGCGTACAGGTTGCTGCCGTCGACGAGCACCTCGCCCTCGACGCGGGCACCGGGGATGACCTCGTGCATGCGGTTCAGGGTGCGGAGGAAGGTGGACTTGCCGCAGCCGGACGGGCCGATGAAGGCCGTGACCGAGCGGGGCTCGATGGTGAGGGAGACGCCCTCCACGGCGCGGAACGAGCCGTAGTAGACGTTCAGGTCGTTGACGACGATGCGCTTGGCCATCGGATGCCTTTCGAGCGGGGTGCCCGCGTCAGCGGGCGAGCTTGGGGGAGAAGAAGCGGGCGACGAGGCGCGCGATCACGTTGAGCAGGAGCACGATCAGGATCAGCGTCAGCGCGCCGGCCCAGGCCCGGTTGAAGAAGTCCTGCTGGTTCGGCCCGGGCTGCGTCAGCTGCGTGTACACGAACACGGGCAGCGACAGCATGCGCTGGTCGAACAGGTTGTAGTTCATGCTCTCCGTGTACCCGGCGACGAGCAGCAGCGGGGCCGTCTCGCCGATCACGCGGGCGATCGAGAGCATGACGCCGGTGACGATCCCGGCGAGCGCGGTCGGCAGCACGACCTTCACGACGGTCAGCCATTTCGGCACGCCGAGCGCGTACGAGGCCTCGCGGAGGTCCATCGGCACGAGCTTCAGCATCTCCTCGCTCGAGCGCACGACGATCGGGATCATCAGCAGGCTGAGCGCGACGGCGCCGCCGAAGCCCGCGCGGTAGCCGGCGTTGGCGGTGATCAGCGAGAAGAACGCGAACGCGAACAGGCCGGCGACGATCGACGGGATGCCGGTCATGACGTCGACGAGGAACGTGATCGCGCGGGCGATCGCGCCGCGGCCGTACTCGACGAGGTAGATCGCCGCGAGCAGCCCCACGGGCACGGAGATGACCGTCGCCGCGAGGGTGATCTCGAGCGTGCCGACGACCGCGTGGATCGCACCGCCGCCGGAATCGGTCACGTTGCGCATCGACTCGCTGAAGAAGGCGACGTCGAAGCGCGCGGCGCCGCGCGTGATCGTCGTGAACAGCAGGCTGATGAGCGGCAGGAGCGCGATGCCGAAGGCGGTGCAGACGAGCGCGGTGACGAGGCGGTCCGTGGCGCGGCGCGAGCCCTCGACGAGCAGTGAGGCGACGTAGGTCACGACGACCCACAGCACCAGGCCGAAGAAGATCGCGCCGGTGATGTTGTACGCCGCGGTCATGCCCGCCAGCAGGAAGACCAGGAAGAGCCCGCCCATGACGACCAGGCTGAGCAGCAGCAGGCCGACGGGCGAGTACCGCGGCAGCTGCCCGCTGTGCATGCCGGTCGAGACGGCGGTGCTGGTGGCCATCAGATTCCCTTCCCGCCGCCGCGGCGCCCGACGATCGCCCGGGAGGCGGCGTTGACCACGAAGGTGATGACGAACAGGACAAGACCGGTGGCGATGAGCACGTTCACGCTCGTGCCGAACGCCTCCGGGAAGTTCAGCGCGATGTTCGAGGCGATCGTGGTCGGGTTCTCGCTGCGCAGCAGGAAGAACGACACGACGACGCTGGGGGAGAGGACCATCGCGACGGCGAGCGTCTCGCCGAGCGCGCGGCCCAGGCCGAGCATCGACGCGGAGACGATGCCGGCGCGGCCGAACGGCAGCACGGCCATGCTGATCATCTCCCAGCGGGTGGCACCGAGGGCGAGCGCCGCCTCCTCGTTGAGGCGCGGCGTCTGCAGGAAGATCTCGCGCGACAGCGCGGTGATGATCGGCGTGATCATCACCGCGAGCACCAGCGCGACGGTCAGGATCGTGCGGCCGGTGGCGGAGGCGGGGCCGCTGAAGAGCGGGAACCAGCCGAGCTTGCTGGTGAGGAACGCGTAGAACGGCTGCAGGAACGGGGCGAAGACGTAGATGCCCCACGCGCCGTAGACGACGCTCGGCACGGCGGCGAGCAGATCGATGATCGCGCCCAGGCCGCGGGCGATGCGGCGGGGCGCGTAGTGCGAGATGAACAGGGCGATGCCGATGGAGAACGGCACCGCGAAGAGCAGCGCGAGCAGCGCAGCCCAGATCGTGCCGAAGACGAGCGGCACGACGTAGGACCAGAAGTTCGGGAAGGCCCCGGTGCTCGTGATCTCCTCCGGCTTGGCGCCGAAGGCGGGCAGGCTCTGCACGATCAGGAAGATCGCGACGGCGGCGAGGGCGACGAGGATCAGCAGACCGCCGACGAGCGCTGCGCCGGCGAACACGGTGTCGCCGGGTCGTCGTCGGGCACGGATCTGGGCGGGAGCCGTCGAGGCGGTCATGCGGTCCTTCGGCAGAGGGTGGCGGGGGAGGCCGACGCGAGACTAGCCGCCCCGGACGTCGCGTCCGGGGCGGCCAGCGGGGGTGCTACTTGATGGACTTGGCGGCGGCTTCCGCCTTCTCCAGCAGCGTGCCGGTCATGGGCGCGCTCTTGGCCGTGTCGGCCGCGGCCTGCTGGCCGTCGGTGCTGGTGATGTACTCGGCGTACGCCTTCACGAGGGAGCCGACGGCCGCGTCCTTGTACTGCTGGCAGGCGATCATGTAGCTGACCAGCGTGATCGGGTACTCGGCCGTGTCGATCGCCTTGCGGTTGACCTTCACGACGACGTCGTTCGAGCCGCGCGCGGTGTCGAGCGGCGAGGTCTCGGCGATCTTCGACGCGACCTCGGCGGACGGCTTCACGAAGCCGCCGCCGACCTTGACGGCGACGACGGACAGGTCGCCGGCCGAGGAGTTGTCGACGTAGCCGATCGTGCCCTTGCCGCCGGTCACGGCGGAGACGACGCCGGAGCCCTTGGCCGCGCCCTCACCGGTCTTGTACGGGAAGGCGTCGCCGGCCTCCGCGGTCCAGTCGCTCGGTGCGACCTGGTGCAGGTAGTCCGTGAAGTTGGTCGTCGTGCCCGAGCTGTCCGAGCGGTAGACGGGCGTGATGGACGAGCTCGGCAGCTTGGCGCCGCTGTTGAGCTTCGCGATCGCGGAGTCGTTCCACTTCGTGATCTTGCCCGAGAAGATCTTCGCGATGGTCGGCGCGTCGAGCTTCAGGTCCTTGACGCCGTCGAGGTTGTAGACCAGGGCGACCGGCGAGACGTACACCGGGATGTCGATGCCCTTGGAGCCCGACGCGCACAGCGCGAAGGTGCCCGAGAGCTCGTCGTCCTTGAGGGCCGAGTCGCTGCCGGCGAACTGCGCGCCGCCGCCGATGAAGGCCTTGCGACCGGCGCCGGAGCCCGACGGGTCGTAGTTGATGGTGACGCCGCTGTTCGAGGTCTGGAAGCCCTTGGTCCACGCGGTCTGCGCGTTCGACTGGGCGGAGGAGCCGACGCCGTTCAGCGTGCCGCTCAGCGACGTGGAGGCGGAGCCGCTGCTGTCGCCGCTCGCGGCGGGCGTGCCGCCCTCGTTCGACGCGCAGGACGACAGCGCGATCATGGCGGTGAGAGCCGTGCCGATGGCGAGGCTCGCGCGCAGGTGCTTCAAGAGGTGATCCCTTCGGGGTCCGGGTGCAGGTGCCCGTGCGGAGGTTGTGCCTCTTCCCGCGCGAGCGCACCTGAAAGTAGGGAACGCCGGTAGCGCGATGCCCTCCCGCCGGTGAACGGGAGGTGAACGAGCCGTCCCGGGCGCATCACGGCGATGCCGGATTCATGCGACGGTCAGGTGGAACAGGATCGCCGTGCCGCGCTGCGGCTGCCGCTCCGGAACTACTCGGGCGCGCTGTGCGTCTCGATCGCGAGGATCCTGTGCGGCGCCTTCGCCGACAGGTGCACCACCGCGAACTCGGCGGTGCCGAGGATCCCGGCCCTCGTCATCCGGCCGCCGTTCGGGCTGCCGGTCGCTTCGGCGATCTGCTCGAGGATCTCCGGCAGCACCGGCGCGTGGCTGCAGAGCACGGCCGTGCGCCCCTTGGCGACCCGGCGCTCGACGACCGCCCGCACGTGCTTCGGGTCGTGGTGCTGCATCTCCCAGTCGTCCTGGCTGAGCTCCTGCGCCTTCTTCACCTCGATCCCGGTCGCCTTCGCCAGCGGTGCGACCGTGGCCAGGCAGCGGGCTGCCGTGCTACTGACGATCCGCGTGGGGCCCCAGGCGGTCAGCGCCGGCACGACCGCGCGGGCCTGCGCCTGCCCGCGGGAGGTCAGCCGCCGGTCGGCGTCGGTGCCGGAGGGGGAGTCGAACGCGGCCTTCGCGTGCCGCAGCGCGATCAGGGCGAAGCTCTCCAGCTCCCCGGTCACCGCCAGCTCGGCGAAGCGCTGCAGCAGCTCGGCGTCGCGCTCGTAGGTGAGGCGCTTGCCGACCTTCGCGAGCGGCACCCACTCGACGGCGTCCACCTCCGCGCTCGGGGTGAAGTGCCCGCGCTCGAGCTCGTGCTTCGTCACCTCCGCGGCCCAGTACACGACCGTCTTGTCGCGGCCGTTCGGCAGCACGTAGGTGGTGGAGCCGAGCGGCACGCCGAGGTGCACCTGGTAGCCGGTCTCCTCCTCCACCTCCCGCACCGCGGTGAGGGGCAGCGACTCGTCCGGCTCGGTCTTGCCCTTCGGCAGGCTCACGTCGCCCTGGCGCGGCCGCGTCACGAGCAGGACCTCGTAGCTCTTCGCGCGCCGGCGCCAGCAGACCGCGCCCGCCGCGAGGACGGGCGTGGCCGTCGCGTCGGTCATCGCCCTTGGCGCTTCCTCGTGCTCAGCGCCTGCTGCGTCGCCGTCTGCAGGTCGATGTGCGGTTCGCCGGCGTCGCTGATCGCGTGCCGCTCCCACACCCCGATGTCGTCGAGGTGCCACGACGAGGTCTCGTCGCTCATCGCGAGGTCGAACAGGCGGTCGAGCTCGGCGAGGTGCTCGGGGCGCTTCAGCTGCACCAGCGCCTCGACGCGGCGGTCGAGGTTGCGGTGCATCATGTCCGCGCTGCCGATGTAGGTGATCGGGTCGCCGTCGTTCAGGAACGAGAAGATCCGCGAGTGCTCCAGGTAGCGGCCGAGGATCGAGCGCACGGTGATGTTCTCGCTGACCCCCGGGATGCCGGGCTTCAGGCTGCAGATGCCGCGCACCCAGACCTCGACGACGACGCCGGCCTGGCTGGCCCGGTAGAGCGCGTCGATGATGGCCTCGTCGACCATCGAGTTGACCTTGATGCGCACCCGGGCCGGCTTGCCCGCCTCCGCGTGCATCCGCTCCGCGTTGATCCGCTTGAGCAGCCCCTTCCGCAGGTGGAGGGGCGCGACGAGCAGTCGGCGGAACTTCTTCTCGATCGCGTAGCCGGACAGCTCGTTGAACAGCCGCGTCAGGTCCTTCGCGACGCGGTCGTCGGCCGTGAACAGGCCGAGGTCCTCGTAGATGCGGCTGGTCTTCGGGTTGTAGTTGCCGGTGCCGATGT
Source organism: Amnibacterium soli (assembly GCF_039544415.1). Lineage (NCBI taxonomy): Bacteria > Bacillati > Actinomycetota > Actinomycetes > Micrococcales > Microbacteriaceae > Amnibacterium > Amnibacterium soli. The sequence goes on from NZ_BAABLP010000005.1 coordinate 20,885, forward strand.
GGCAGTAGTTCTTGAGGTTGCCGTCGGCCTCGCGGCGCACGATGAGCGCGAGCTTGCAGTGCGTCTTCAGGCCGACGATGCCGTACACGACGTGCACGCCGGCGCGCTCGAGCTTGCGCGCCCAGTCGATGTTGTTCTGCTCGTCGAAGCGGGCCTTGATCTCGACGATCGCGAGCACCTGCTTGCCCGCCTCGGCCGCGTCGATCAGCGCCTCGACGATGGGGCTGTCGCCGCTCGTCCGGTAGAGCGTCTGCTTGATCGCCAGCACGTCGGGGTCGGCCGCGGCCTGCTCGAGGAAGGCCTGCACGCTCGTCGCGAACGACTCGTACGGGTGGTGCACCAGCACGTCCTGCTTCGCGATCGCCGCGAACAGGTCGGGCTTCTCGTTCGGCTCGCCCGGGATGAACGCGGCCGCGGTCGCGGGCACGGCGGTCGGGTAGTGCAGGTTCGGCCGGTCGAGCTTGTTCAGCTCGAACAGCCCGGCGAGGTCCAGCGGGCCGGGGAGGCGGTACACCTCGTCGCGCGTGACGTCGAGCTCGGAGGTGAGCAGCTCGAGGGTCCGCGCGTCCATGTCCTCGGTGATCTCGAGGCGGATGGGCGGCCCGAAGCGACGGCGCAGCAGCTCGCGCTCCAGCGCCTGCAGCAGGTTCTCGCTCTCGTCCTCGTCGACCTCGAGGTCCTCGTTGCGGGTGAGGCGGAACACGTGGTGCTCGAGCACCTCCATGCCGGGGAACAGCTCGCCGAGGTGGTGGGCGATCAGGTCCTCGAGCAGCACGAAGGTCGAGGTGGAGGAGTTCGGCGTCGACGTGGCGACGAGCCGCGGCAGCACGCCCGTCGGCACCTTGAGGCGCGCGAAGTCGACGCGGTCCGACTTCGGGTTGCGCACCCGCACCGCGAGGTTCAGCGAGAGGCCGCTGATGTACGGGAAGGGGTGGGCCGGGTCCACCGCGAGCGGCATGAGGACCGGGAAGATCTGGTTGGCGAACACCTCGGCGAGGCGGTTCTGCTCGCTCTCCGACAGGTCGTCGACGCCGACGATGCGGATGCCGTGCTCCTCGAGCACCGGCCGGACCTGCTCGTGGAACACCTCCGCGTGCTGCACCTGCAGCACGTGCGCGGCGGCGTTGATGTCCGCGAGCACGGCCTTCGGCGTGCGACCGATGTTCGTCGGCACCGCCAGGCTCGTGAGGATGCGCCGCTTCAGGCCGGCGACGCGCACCATGAAGAACTCGTCGAGGTTCGACGCGAAGATCGCGAGGAAGTTCGCGCGCTCGAGCACCGGCAGCGTCTCGTCCTCCGCGAGGTCGAGCACCCGACGGTTGAACGCGAGCCAGGACAGCTCGCGGTCGATGTAGCGGTCGCGCGGCAGCGGCGCGAGCCGGGGCCGCTGCGGCAGGGGGGCGGGGGTGTCGTCGTCGACGACCGCCGTGGCGGTCGAGGTCTCCTCGTCCATCCCCGCATCCTCCCACCGTCAGGGTTGCCCGCAGGTGAACGGGCGGGGCGTCAGAAGGTCTGCGCGGGTCTTCGCCCGGTTGAACCAGGCGTTGGACGCCGGGAGGAAGCTCAGCACGGCCGCGGCGGCCATCACGAGGAAGTGCAGCGCGCCGACGCCGTAGGTGCCGAGGGCGCCGAAGATCTGCAGGACCGCGATGACGAGCAGCACGATGCGCGCCCAGTTGCGACCCTGGCGCAGCTTCCGCGCGAACACGATGACCAGCACCGCGAAGACGACCGACAGGACGACGCTCAGCACGGTCGCGCCGATGGCGGTGCCGCGGGCGAACGCCTCGACGTCCACGCCCTGGGTGTCCCGGCCCTGGAGCTGGCTGTTCGCGCTCTGCACGGCCGCATCGATCGTGGCGGGCAGCAGCACGAGGCTGAGCACGAGGCCGATCAGGCCGAGGACCGCGCCGATCAGGTAGAGCCGGTACGACCAGACGACCGTGCTCGGCGCCGGTTCGAGGGAGGAAGCCGTGGGTGCGGCGGATGCGGACATGCGTCGGGACCTTTCCGTCAGTCCGCAGGGTCGCGGACGGCCAGAACCTAGCGAACCTCCTGCGACCGGCCAGTCGGCTCCCAGGCGATTCGCAGCGTCGGTCTCAGCGCCGCGTGGCGGCGATGCGCTCGCCCTCGTCTTCGTAGACGTTGAAGCGGTAGCCGACGTTGCGCACGGTGCCGATCAGGCTCTCGAGGTCGCCGAGCTTCGCCCGCAGCCGCCGCACGTGCACGTCGACCGTCCGGGTGCCGCCGAAGTAGTCGTAGCCCCACACCTCGCTCAGCAGCTGCTCGCGCGTGAACACCCGCGAGGGGTGCGTCGCGAAGAAGCGCAGCAGCTCGAACTCCTTGAAGGTGAGGTCGAGCGGGCGGCCGTGCACCCGCGCGGAGTAGCTGGCCTCGTCGATCACGACGCCGGACGCCTGGATCTTCGACGCGCTCTCCGCCTGCGCCATGCGGCCGATGACCAGCCGGATGCGGGCGTCCACCTCGGCGGGTCCGGCGGAGTCGAGCACGACGTCCTGCACGCCCCAGTCGGCGCTGACGGCCGTGAGGCCGCCCTCCGTGAGGATCAGGATCATCGGCACCGTGATGCCCGTGGTGGTGAGGATCTTGCACAGCGACTTCGCGCTCGCCAGGTCGAACCGGGCGTCGATCAGGATCACGTCCGACGGGGGAGCGCTGATCAGCTGCGCCGGCTCCGCGGGGATCGACCGTACCTTGTGGCTCAGCAGGCTGAGCGCGGGCAGCACGTCGCCATCGACCTGAGGGGTCAGGATCAACAGCTGCGCCATGGGGGTCCTTCCGGCCGTCCGCTGGCCTGCATCGTATCGGTCGGCCGGTTCCGAGCCCCTCCGGGGCCTCTACCCGCCGCCGCTGGAGGCCTGCTGAGCACCCACGGGCGGGGATGGGAGGATGCCCGCCGTGCCTGCAGCCCGCGTCGCCGTCGTCGCCGTCTGGCTGCTCACCCTGATCGGCGTCGTGCTGGTCGACGTGTTCGTGCCGGACCCGCACGCGCTCTCCTGGCTGGCGCTCGCCCTGCCGCTCGCCGTCGTGGCCGGGATCGTCGCGCAGCTCGCGGTGGCCGAGCAGCGCGGCTTCGTCGTGCGGCTCGCCGCGACCACGGGCGGCACGTTCGTGCTCGTGCTCCTCGGCGCGCTCGTCGCCGCCCTCGGCTGAACCGCCGCGCGGGCCGGGCCCGTCGTCCAGCGCCTCCGGCCTAGGATCGTTCCGTGCAGCTGGCGATCGAACTGTTCTACCTCGGCCTGCTCGGGCTCGCCTCGCTCGCCATCGCCTTCGTGTCCGTCGTCGTGGTCGCCAAGCTGTTCCGGGGCCAGCGCTGATCCGTCCTGCGAGGACCCGCTCATGATCGACATCCCCACCGGCCTGCCCGCCGAGCTCGTGCCGCTCTCGTGGCTCATCGGCGTGTGGGAGGGCACCGGCCTAATCGAGTACGAGGTCGGCGACGAGACCCGCCGACACGAGTTCGGCCAGCGCGTCAGCTTCAGCCACGACGGGCTGCCCTTCCTCAACTACAGCTCGTTCACGTGGCTCTTCGGCGCCGACCGCGGCACGCCCGACGAGGGCCCGACCGTGCCGCTCGTGACGGAGACCGGGTACTGGCGCCTCAGTCGCCCGCCCACCGAGGGCGACCCCGGGCCCGGCATGCTGCCCGGCGAGGGGCCGCGCCCGTTCTCCACCGCCGCGAGCGTCGAGACGCTGCGCAACGCCTCCGACGGCTTCGACGTCGAGGTGTCGCTGGTGCACCCGACCGGCGTGACCGAGTTGTACCTCGGCCGCGTCAAGGGCCCGCGCATCGACCTCGCGACCGACGCCGTCATGCGCACCGAGAGCGCCAAGGAGTACTCGGCCGCGACCCGCATCTACGGGCTCGTGGAGGGGGACCTGCTCTGGGCGTGGGACATCGCCGCGCTCGGGCAGGAGCTGCGCACGCACGCCTCCGGCCGCCTCCGCCGCCGCGACTAGCGCTCATGGCTGCGCCGCCGACCCTGCGGCGCAGCGGTGGCGCGCCACGACCCCGAACGGGTCGCGGTCGGCCTCGGTCAGCCGGCCGCTGCCGCTTCCAGGGCGTCGACGTCGAGCTTCTCCATGGCGAGCATCGCCTGCGTCACGCGCGCGACGACCTCCGGGTCGGGATCGGCCATGAGGCGCCCGAGCGCCTCCGGGACGATCTGCCAGGAGAGGCCGAAGCGGTCGCTCAGCCAGCCGCACCGCGACTCCCGTCCGCCGCCTTCGAGGAGCGCCGTCCAGCAGCGGTCGACCTCCTCCTGCGTGTCGCAGAGGACGTGCAGGGAGACCTGCGGGTCGAACGGGAACAGCGGACCGCCGTTCAGGAACGTGTACTGCTGGCCGACGAGGGTCAGGTCGACGAGGAAGGGCGCGCCCGGCGCCGCTCCGGGCGGCGCCGCGACCACGCGATCGACGTGCGAGTCGGGCAGCAGGCCCGTGTAGAGCTCGGCGGCCTCCACCGCCTGGTGGTCGAACCACAGGTGGGTCGCGAACCGCAGCACCGTCATGACCGGCTCCTCCGCCGTGCTCGGCCCGCGCCGCGGCCGCGGCACCGTGGGAGGCCGTCGCCCGCCACGCTACTGAGGGGCCGCGGAAGCGCCTAGCCTCGAAGCGTGGACAGCCCCCTGCTCGACGTGCCCGGCGCGGTCGCCGCGACCGACCCCGACGCCGGCGTCGCCGCGCACTACGGGCGGCCCGCGCACGAGCAGCGCGCGCTCGCCGCGGGGCGGGCGCTCGTCGACCTCTCCTCCCGCGGCGTGCTGCGCCTCGAAGGCGAGGACCGGCTGACCTGGCTGGACTCGCTCACCAGCCAGCGCCTCCTGGGACTGCGCCCCGGCGACTCCGCCGAGACGCTGCTGCTCGATCCCGCGGGCCGCATCGAGCACGCGATGTCGATCGTCGACGACGGCACGGCCGCGTGGCTCGTCGTCGAGGCGGCGAGCACCCTGCCGCTGGCGACGTTCCTCGAGCGGATGAAGTTCTGGAAGCAGGTGACGATCGAGGACCGCACGGCGGACGTCGCGGTGCTCGCGGCGCTCGCCGACCTCGACGAGCCCGGTCCCGACGGCGGCGCCCCGCTGCTCTGGCGCGACCCGTGGGCCGACGGCGCGGTCGGGGGCGTCACCCGCGCGACGACCGCGGTGCACCCCGGCGCCGACTTCCCGCTGCGGCTGGCCCTCGTGCCGCGCGCCCGCCTGACCGCTCTTGCCGAGGAGGCGGCAGCCGGCTCGGTCGCCCTGGCCGGGGTCGACGCCCTCGAGGCGCTGCGGATCGCCGCATGGCGTCCCCGCGCCGCGCACGAGGTCGACGCCCGGTCCATCCCGCACGAGCTCGACTGGCTGCGCAGCGCGGTGCACCTGGAGAAGGGGTGCTACCGCGGGCAGGAGACGGTCGCCAAGGTGCACAACCTCGGCCGCCCGCCGCGCCGCCTCGTGCAGCTCGACCTCGACGGCTCCGACGCCGTGCTGCCGGAGCCGGGCTCGCCCGTGCTCGCCGACGACGCGGAGGTCGGCGTGGTCACCAGCAGCGCGCGCCACCACGAGGACGGTCCCGTGGCGCTCGCCGTCGTGAAGCGCTCCGTCGCCGAGGACGCCGCGCTCGTCGTCCGCACCCCCGACGGCGACGTCGCAGCCGCCCAGCGCGTCGTCGTGCCCTCGGGCGCCGGACCCGCCGTCGCGGTGCCGCGCCTGCCGCGCCTCGGCGCGGTGCAACGGCACTGAGCGCAGCAGCGGGGCGCCGCGTCCCCTCCTGGGCCGACCCCCGCCCGGCGCTGCGCCGGTCGGCCGAGGCGGTGCCCGCCGCGGGCCAGCTCGCGATCGCGGCGACCGCCTCCTACTGCTTCGCGCACTTCGTGGTCGGGCACCCGGTGCCGCTGCTCGCGATCACCGTCTGCCTGAGCAGCCTCGGCTTCGTGCGCGACGCCCGCCCGAGGCGAGTGCTCGAGACCGCGATCGGCCTGTCCGTCGGCGTCGCGCTCGCCGAGGTGATGCTGGCCGTCGCCGGACGCGGGGTCTGGCAGATCCTGGTCGCGCTCTTCGCCACGCTGCTGCTCGCCCGCCTGCTGAACGCGGCGCCGGCGGTCGCGGTCGCGGCGACCGCGCAGTCCGCGATCGTGCTGCTGATCCAGCTGCCGTCGGGCGGCGGCTGGGCCCGCAGCCTCGACGGCTTCATCGGCGGCGGGATCGCCCTGCTCGCGACCGCCCTGCTGCCGCGCGACCCGCGACGGGCCGCGCAGCGGGACGCCGACCGGGTGTTCGCCGGGCTCCGCCGCGGCTTCGACGACACCGCCAGGGCGCTCCGCACCGCCGACCGGCCGACGGCCGCGGCGGCGCTCGGCGCGCTGCGGGAGCTGCACCCGGTCGTCGACGACTGGACGACCACCCTCGACTCCGCGATCGCGATCGCCCGGGTCTCCCCGTTCCTCCGGCGCCGGCTGCCGGAGCTGCTCGCGCAGCGGCGGCTGCTCGCGGGCGTCGAGCTCGCCGTGCGGTCGATGCGCACCATCGCGCGGCGGGCGGAGGCGCTGACGAGCGACGGGCGGGCGCGACCGGAGCTCGCCGAGCTGCTCGCCGCCGTCGGCTCCGCCGCGGCGCTCCTCGGCCGCAGCGTGCACGACCCCGCCGTGCTGGCCCCGGCGCGGGAGGACCTGCTGCTCATCGCGCGACGGCTCGACCCGCGGCTGGTCAGCCCGGAGGCGTCCGTCACCGCGTCGATGATCACCGTGCTCGTGCGCCCGGTCGTCGTGGACCTGGCGGTCGCGGCCGGTCTGCCGCAGGAGGACATCCGCGCCGCCCTGCCCTCCCTCGCCTGACGCTCACGTCGGGGCGACGACGCTCCAGGGCACGGTGAGCTCGCCGAGGCGCCAGCGCGAGCGGCCGGCCGCGACCGGCACGCCCTGGTCCCGCAGCGCCTCGGCGGCGGCGACGAAGCGCTGCACCGGGCCGTAGACGGACAGCGGCGCCGCCCGCGTCCACGCCGTGTCCAGCGCCGTCAGCAGGTCGTGCACGCGCTCGCCGGGCACGTTGCGGTGGATGAGCGCCTTCGGGAGGCGCTCGGCGACGACCCCGGGGGAGTCGAGGCCCTCGAGCCGCAGCGAGATCGTGAACCGCTCGGGCCCGTCGGCGCCGACGTCGACCCAGGAGCAGATCCGGCCGAGCTCGTCGCACGTCCCGTCCACGAGCAGGCCGCCCGGCGCCAGGCGACCGGCCGTGCGCGCCCAGGCGCCCGCCACCTCCGCCTCGTCGTACTGCCGCAGCACGTTCATCGCCCGGATCAGCACCGGCCGCTCGCCGCCCGGCGTCGGCACCTCGAACCCGCCCGTCGCGAAGGTCACCGTCTCCGTCGCGTGCGGCAGGGCCGCGGCGACGCGGTCCGGCTCGATCTCCAGCCCCAGCACGCGCACCCCGGGGGCCACCGCGCGCAGGCGGTCGGCGAGCTCGAGCGCGGTCCACGGCCGCGCGCCGTAGCCGAGGTCGACGACGAGCGGGGAGGGGGTGCTGCGCAGCTGCGGCAGCGAGGCGAGGTAGCGGTCGACGCGGCGCAGCCGGTTCACGCCCGTGGTGCCGCGGGTGACGCGACCGACGGGCATGCTCCGACGGTACCGACCCGGGAGCGGCGGCGGAGCGCCGTCCTACACTCGAGGCGTGCCGACCGAACACTCCCTCGTCCTCCTGCGCCACGGCTACAGCGAGTGGAACGAGAAGAACCTCTTCACCGGCTGGGTCGACGTGCGGCTGACGCCGCGCGGCATCGAGGAGGGCCGGAACGCCGGCCGCCTGCTGCGCGAGGCCGGCCTGCTGCCCGACGTCGTGTTCACGTCGCTGCTCACGCGGGCGATCCAGACCGCCGACGAGGCGCTGCTCGCCGCCGACCGCGCCTGGCTGCCGGTCGTCCGCGACTGGCGGCTCAACGAGCGCCACTACGGCGCGCTGCAGGGCAAGGACAAGGCGCAGACGCTCGCCGAGTACGGCCCCGAGCAGTTCAAGACCTGGCGTCGCAGCTACGACGTCCCGCCGCCCGCGATCGAGCCCGGCAGCGAGTTCTCGCAGGACGCCGACCCGCGCTACGCCGGCGTCGACGTGCCCCGCACCGAGTGCCTCGAGGACGTCGTCGAGCGGATGGTGCCGTACTTCGAGCGCGACATCGCCCCGCGGCTGCGGGCGGGCGAGCGCGTGATCGTCGTCGCGCACGGCAACTCGCTGCGCGCGCTGGTCAAGCACCTCGACGGCATCTCCGACGACGACATCGCCGAGCTGAACATCCCCACCGGCATCCCGTTGCACTACCGCCTCGACGAGCAGCTGCGCCCGATCGTGACCGGGGGCGAGTACCTCGACCCGGAGGCGGCCGCCTCCGGCGCCGCGGCCGTCGCCGCCCAGGGCGGCAAGGCGGGCGCCTAGCCCGAGGACGACGGAGGGGACCCGGCCGCCGGCCGGGTCCCCTCCGTCATGAGCGGGTGCGGGTCAGTTCGACACGGCGACCCAGTCGCCGGTCTGCAGGTACTGGACCTTCTTGGCGATGGACACCGCGTGGTCGGCGAAGCGCTCGTGGTACCGGCTCGCGAGGGTCGCGTCGACGATGTCGCTCGCCGCGCCCTTCCAGGTCTCACCGAGCACCTTGTCGAAGACGCTGAGGTGCAGGTCGTCGACCAGGTCGTCGTCGTCGCGGATCTCGGTCGCGAGCTCGGTCGACTCGCTCTCGAGCAACCGCGTCAGCTTCTGCGCGATCAGCACGTCGAGGCGGCCGAGCTCCTTGAAGGTGGGGCGCAGGTCCTTCGGCACGACCTTCTCGGGGAAGCGGGTGCGCGCGAGCTGCGCGATGTGCTCGGCCAGGTCGCCCATGCGCTCGAGCGAGGCGCTGATGCGCAGCGCGGACACGACGATCCGCAGGTCGCGGGCGACGGGCTGCTGCCGGGCCAGGATGTCGATGGCCAGCTCGTCGAGGCTCGCGGCGAGCTCGTCGATGAGGTGGTCGTCGGCGATCACGTTCTCGGCGAGGGAGACGTCGGACGAGTTGAACGCCGTCGTCGCCTTCTCGATGGACTGGGCCACCAGCCCGGCGATGCGGACCAGCCGCTCCTGGACCTCTTCGAGCTCCTGCTGGAACACCTCGCGCACGTCGACCCTCACTTCTTCCCGAACCCCGGAAGGCCAACGTCGGCCACGGAGGTGAACATCAGGTGCAGAGCAGGCGAACGCCCGGACAAATCCGCGACCCGCGCCCGCCAGAAGGAAAGACGCCCCTGAACAGTCGCTTATCGTACTCTGCATGAGCGCGGCGTCCATCGTGGTGCTCGGGATCGTCTTCGGGCTCACCGTCGGCGTGCTGTTCACCGTCCTCATCAGGGCGGCGCTGGACCGCGGCGCGGAGGTGCTCGACCTGCAGGCGACCGCCCTGCCCGACGGGGCGCTCGCCGTGCTCGACGCGCTCACCCAGCCCGCCCTCGTGGTCGACGGCTCGAACTCCGTGCTGCAGGCGACGCCGGAGGCGCTCGCGCTCGGCCTCACGGACGGCCGCGCCCTCACGCACCCCGAGCTGGAGCGCCTCGTGGACGAGGCCCGCACCGACTGCGCCTCCCGCGGCACCGACCTGGTGCTCGTGCGGGCCGCCGGCGCCCGGAACCTCGTCGTCACGGCGCGCGCCGCACCGATCGACACGACCCGCGTGCTGCTGCTCATCGACGACCGGTCCGACGCCGTGCGGCTGGAGGCGGTGCGGCGCGACTTCGTCGCCAACGTGAGCCACGAGCTGAAGACGCCGATCGGCGCCGTCTCCCTGCTGAGCGAGGCGCTCCAGAGCGCCGCGGACGACCCGGACCAGGTGCGGCGCTTCGCCGCGCGGCTCACGACGGAGGCGGGCCGGCTCGGCGCGCTCGTGCAGCAGATCATCGAGTTCTCCCGGGTGCAGGGCGCCGACCCCCTCCAGTCCGCCGAGGCCGTGCCGCTCGACGAGGTGCTGCGCGCCGCCGTAGACCGCACCCGGGTGGCGGCGGAGGCGCGGGACGTGTCCGTGGTGCTCGGCAAGAAGTCGGGGCTCTGGACGCTCGGCGACCGGGCCATGATCACGACGGCCGTGCAGAACCTCGTCGCGAACGCGATCGCGTTCTCCGCGACCGGCGGGCACGTCGGCCTCGGGGTGCGGTCGCGCGAGGGCGTCGTCGAGATCGCCGTGTCCGACCAGGGGATCGGGATCGCGGAGGAGGACCTCGACCGCGTGTTCGAGCGCTTCTACCGCACCGACCAGGCGCGGTCGCGCTCGACCGGCGGCACCGGGCTCGGCCTCAGCATCGTGAAGCACATCGCGGAGAACCACGGCGGCGAGGTGCGGCTCTGGTCCCGCGTCGGCCGCGGTTCGACGTTCACCGTCCGGCTGCCGGAGACCCCGGCGCCGGCATCCGCAGCGGCGCGACCCTCGCGCCGGGAGAAGGAGCGCGCATGACGGTCATCCTGCTGGTCGAGGACGAGCCGGCGATCGCCGAGCCCCTGGTCTACCTGCTGCAGCGGGAGGGCTACGAGGTCGCCGCGGTCGCGGACGGCGGCGAGGCCCTCGCCCGGTTCGGGCGCGGCGACGTCGACCTGGTGCTGCTCGATCTGATGCTGCCGGTCCTGCCCGGCACCGAGGTCGCCAAGCGCGTCCGGGCGGTCTCCGACGTGCCGATCATCATGCTGACGGCGAAGGACGCGGAGATCGACATCGTGCTGGGCCTCGAGCTCGGCGCGGACGACTACGTGACCAAGCCCTACTCGAGCCGCGAGCTGCTGGCCCGCGTGCGCGCGGTCCTGCGCCGCCGCGTGGAGCAGTCCGACGCCGTGGGACCTGACGTGCTCGAGTCGGGTCCGATCCGCCTCGACGCGGACCGGCACGCGGTGTTCGTGCACGGCAGGGAGACCGCCATGCCGCTGAAGGAGTTCGAGCTGCTCGAGCTGCTGCTGCGCAACGCGGGCCGGGTGCTCACCCGCGGTCAGCTGATCGACCGCATCTGGGGCTCCGACTACTTCGGGGACACCAAGACGCTCGACGTCCACGTCAAGCGCATCCGCGCGAAGATCGAGGAGGAGCCGGCGGAGCCGCGCCTGCTGCTCACGGTCCGCGGGCTCGGCTACCGGTTCGAGGACCTGCCGGCCGAGGTGTAGGACGACGAAGGGCGCCGCCTCCGATCGGAGGCGGCGCCCTTCGGCATGCGGCTCGGGTCAGCCGGCGAGCGACTCCGTCGGGGTCGGCGTGGGCGTCGCGCCGTCGGTGGGCGCGAGGGAGTCCGTGGCGTCGGGGGAGGGCGTCTCCGTCGGCGTGGGGGTCGGCGTGGGCACGAGCGTCGCGTACTGCGAGAAGCTGCCCGTCAGCACCGGCACGCGGACGTCCGTGTCCTTGGCGGACTCGGAGAACGTGATCGGGAAGAGCCCCCCGGCCGTCGCCTGCACGTCCTCGAGGATCACGGTGCCGGCCGCCCCGGGCACCGACGCCGCCGGGGTGGACGGGTCCGTCGACAGCGACAGGATGCCGCTCGCGGGCACCTGGAGGGTCTTCGTCTCCGCGCCCTGCGCACCGGTCCACTGCAGGGTCACGGTGGTCGCGGTGCCCTTCGAGTTCGCGAGCACGCCGATCAGCGAGGCGGTGTCGTCGGGGCCGTCGACCAGGAACAGGTTGCGGAGCGCGACGTTCCCGACGGAGCTGTTCACGCCGTCCGCGGGGTTGTACGGGAGGGACGTGTCCTGCGGGGTGATGAACTGGCAGCCCGCCAGCACCGTCGTCGCCAGCACGGTCACCGCGACGGATGCCGCGACTCGCATCTTCACTGCAACACCTCTCGTCGGGTCGACCCGTGGGGCACGACCACCGCGGTCCGACCGTCGTGCAGCCTAGCGGACCGCCCCCTCGGCGGACCGGAGGGCGACCCCCTCCAGCCGCGCCGGAACGGCCCCCGTGCTAGCATGGAGGCCGCTTTTCGAGAGGATGCGCATGCAGTTCGAGGTCGGAGAGACGGTCGTCTACCCCCATCATGGGGCCGCGAAGATCGTCGAGGTCAAGAAGCGCACCATCCGCGGCGAGGAGAAGGTGTACCTCAAACTGAACGTGGCGCAGGGCGACCTGACCATCGAGGTGCCTGCGGAGAACGTCGACCTGGTCGGCGTCCGCGACGTCATCGGCAAGGAGGGCCTCGACCGCGTGTTCGAGGTCCTGCGCACCCCGTTCGTCGAGGAGCCCACGAACTGGTCCCGCCGCTACAAGGCGAACCTCGAGAAGCTCGCGTCCGGCGACGTGATCAAGGTCTCCGAGGTCGTGCGCGACCTCTGGCGCCGCGACCAGGACCGCGGCCTGTCCGCCGGTGAGAAGCGCATGCTCGCGAAGGCGCGGCAGATCCTGATCTCCGAGCTCGCGCTGGCGGAGAAGACGGACGAGGACCAGGCGTCCACCGTCCTCGACGAGGTGCTCGCCTCCTGACCGTCGCGATCGTCGTCGCCGCGGGCGACGGCGTCCGACTTGGCGCGGGCGTGCCGAAGGCGCTCGTGCCCGTCGCCGGACGTGCGCTGCTCGACTGGGCGCTCGACGGCGTGCTCGCCGCGGAGGTCGACCACGTCGTCGTCACCGCGCCGCCCGCCGGCGTCGAGCGCATGGCGGCGCTGATGGCCGCGCGTGCCGACGCGGCCCGCGTGACGGTGGTGCCGGGCGGCGCGACCCGGCAGGAGTCGGTCGCGCTCGCCCTCGCGCACGTCGGCGACGACGAGGTCGTGCTGGTCCACGACGCGGCCCGCCCGCTCACCCCCTCCGGGCTGTTCGACCTCGTGCGCGCGGCGGTCGTCTCGACGGGCGCGGGCGTCGTGCCCGCCCTCGCGCCGGCCGACACGGTCAAGGAGGTCGACGGCGCCGCGGTGGTGGCGACGCTCGACCGCTCCCGGCTGGCCGCCGTGCAGACCCCGCAGGGCTTCCCGGCCGGTGCGCTCCGGCGCGCGTACGCCACGGCCGGTGAGGGGCACACGGACGACGCCTCGGTGTTCGCCGCGGCCGGCGGCGCGGTCTCGGTCGTCGCCGGGGACCCCGACGCCTTCAAGGTGACCACGCCGTGGGACCTGCGCCGGGCCGAGCAGCTGCTCGCGCCGCCTCCCGCCTCCCGCACGGGGCTCGGGGTCGACGTGCACGCCGTCGACCCCGGGCGGCCGATGCGGCTGGGCGGCCTGGACTGGCCCGGCGAGGCCGGGCTCGCGGGGCACAGCGACGCCGACGTCGTCTGCCACGCCGTCGCCGACGCGCTGCTGTCCGCCGGCGGCCTCGGGGACCTCGGCGCCCGCTTCGGCGTCGATCGGGCCGAGGAGGCGGGCCGCGCCGGCATCGACTTCGTCACCCGGTCGGTCGCGCTGCTCGCCGAGGCGGGCCTCGCCCCGCGCTCGATCGCCGTGCAGGTCATCGCAACCGGCCGAGGATCGGGCCGCGCCGGCACGAGATCGAGGCGCTGCTGTCCGCCGCGGTCGGCGCACCGGTCGCCGTGTCCGGCACGACGACCGACGGGCTCGGCCTCACCGGCCGGGGCGAGGGCGTCGCCGCGATCGCGACGGCCCTGGTCGGCGCGGTCTCTCCCGTACCATCGGGCTCGTGACCGTCCGCCTCTACGACACCCGGTCGCAGGCGCTCCGCGAGCTCGAGCCGGTGGTCCCGGGCCGGGTCGGCATGTACGTCTGCGGTCCGACGGTGCAGTCGTCCCCGCACGTCGGGCACCTGCGCAGCGCGCTCTCCTACGACGTGCTGCGCCGCTGGCTCACCCACCGCGGCCTCGCCGTCACGCTGATCCGCAACGTCACCGACGTCGACGACAAGATCCTCGACGCCGCACCGCGCGCCGGCAGCGAGTGGTGGGCGCACGCCTTCCGCGTCGAGCAGGAGTTCGCCGCCGCCTACCGCGCGCTCGGCGTGCAGGAGCCGACGTACGAGCCGCGCGCGACCGGCCACATCGGCGACATGATCTCGCTCATCGAGCGGCTGATCGAGACCGGCCACGCCTATCCGGCGCCCGACGACTCCGGCGACGTGTGGTTCGACGTCGCCTCCTGGCCCGACTACGGCCTGCTCACGCGGCAGACGGGCGACGCGCTCGTGTCCGGCGAGGACGGCCGCGCGCGGCGCAGCCCCCGCGACTTCGCGCTCTGGAAGGGGCACAAGCCCGAGGAGCCCGCGTCGGCGGCGTGGGCGAGCCCGTGGGGCAGCGGCCGGCCCGGCTGGCACATCGAGTGCTCGGCGATGGCGCAGCGCTACCTCGGGGCGGAGTTCGACATCCACGGCGGCGGCCTGGATCTGCGGTTCCCGCACCACGAGAACGAGCTGGCGCAGTCGACGGCCTCCGGATCGCCGTTCGCGCGGCTCTGGGTGCACAACGGGCTCGTCACCGTCGCCGGGCAGAAGATGTCGAAGTCGCTCGGCAACTCGGTGTTCGCCGCGGACCTGCTGGGGTCGGCGCGCCCCGTCGTCGTGCGGTACGCCCTCGTCTCCGCGCACTACCGCTCGGACCTCGACCTGCACGACGGCGCGCTGCTCGAGGCGGAGGAGGCGCTGTCGCGCGTCGAGCGCTTCGTCGCGCGCGCCGTGGAGTCCGGGGCGACCCCGGCCCCGGCGATCGTGCCCGACGCGTTCGCGGCGGCGATGGACGACGACCTCGGGGTGCCCCAGGCGCTGGCCGTGCTGCACGAGACGATCCGCCGGGGCAACCAGGCGATCGACTCGGGCGCGCTCGACGATGCCGGCGCGGCGCTGGCGGGGGTGCGGGCGATGACGGGCGTGCTCGGCATCGACCCCTCGGACCCCGCGTGGAGCACCGGGGTGCACGATGACGGCAGCCGCGACGCGCTCGGGGCCCTGGTCGAACGGCTGATCGCCGAGCGGCAGGCGGCCCGCGAGGCGCGGGACTTCGCGACAGCGGATCGGGTCCGCGACGAGCTGGCAGCCGCCGGCATCGCGCTGACCGACACGGGAGACGGGACGAGGTGGAGCATCGATGGCCGGTGACGCCAGGCGGCGCACGCCGAATCTGAAGGGCACGAAGGTCGGGTCGGGCGGCAACGGGCGCCAGGCGCTCGAGGGCAAGGGCCCGACCCCGAAGGCGGAGGACCGCACCTACCACCAGGCGCACAAGCGCAAGCAGCTGGCGGAGCGGGCGGCCTCGAAGCGCGGCGACGGGCAGCAGCGTCCCGCGCCGCGCAAGAAGGCGGCGGTCGAGGACCTCGTCACCGGCCGCAACGCGGTGCTCGAGGGCCTCCGCGCCCGCATCCCCGCGACGACCGTGTACATCGCGGCGCGCATGGAGGTGGACGACCGGATCCGGGAGATCCTCTCCATCGCCAACCACCGGGACATCCCGGTGCTCGAGGTGATGCGCCCCGAGCTCGACCGGCTGACCGGCGGCGACCTGCTCCACCAGGGCATCGCGCTCGCGACGAAGCCCTACGAGTACGCGCACCCGATGGACCTGCTGCAGAAGCCGGGCACGCCCCTCGTCGTCGCGCTCGACGGCATCACCGACCCGCGGAACCTCGGCGCGATCATCCGCTCCGTCGCCGCGTTCGGCGGGCACGGCGTGGTCCTGCCGCAGCGCCGGTCCGTGGGCGTGACGCCCGCGTCGTGGCGCGCCTCCGCGGGCGCCATCGCGCGGGTGCCGGTCGCGATGGCGTCGAACCTCGCGCAGACGATCACCGCCTACAAGCAGGCGGGGGTCTTCGTGATCGGCCTCGACGGCGGGGGAGACGTCGCGCTGCCGGCGTTCGAGCTGGCCGACCGGCCCCTGCTGGTCGTCGCGGGCAGCGAGGGCCAGGGCCTGTCCCGCCTGGTCCGCGACCTCTGCGACCAGATCGTCTCGATCCCGATCGGCCGCGCGACGGAGTCCCTGAACGCCTCCGTCGCCACCTCCATCGCCCTCTACGCGATCGCGACGACCCGCACCGCCGCCGAGTAGAGCACGACAGCAGGAAGATCCGAGCGCTTCAACAGGAAGAAGCCGCTTCAGCAGGAAGATCGGCGCCGTTCCTTCCTGCTGAAGCGCGATCTTCCTGCCGACGCACTCGTTCGATCACCGGCGCCCATCCGCTCCTCCCCAGGAGGCGTCGCCCACGTCGTGCGGCAGGCGGAGCACCATGCTCCGCCATGGGCGCCTTCGAGTTCTTCACCACCGCCGAGCTCCGGGCGCGTGGGGAGACCGTCGCCTCGATCCAGGAGACGATCCGCTCGGGCCGCGCCTTCCGGGTGATCAAGGGCTGGTACGGCACCGCGCGCACGCCGAAGGACGCCGTGCTCGCGATGCGCATGGGCGGGCGGCTGGGCTGCATCTCCGCACTCGCCCTCCACGGCGCATGGGTTCCTCCTTCCGGAGGTACGCACATCGTGTTCCCGACGTCCGCATCGGGCCGCCGGTCGGCCGATCGTGAGCGCGGCGCCTCGGTGGTCCGGCACTGGAGCGCGCCAGCCGAGCGCACGGGGTCTTCGTTCGCCGTCGCGCCGCTCGAGCTGGCGATCGCCGACGCGCTGCGGTGCGTGCCGCCGCACCTGCTGATCGCGATCCTGGATTCGCTCCTGTTCCGGCGGCTGATCTCGCGCAACCGGCTCGAGGCGCTCATCGCCCGCGGGCCGCAGCGCGTGCACCACCTCATCGCGCACCTCGAGCCGAGGAGCGAGTCCGGCATCGAGTCGATCGTGCGCTACCTCCTGGCGGTGGCGGGCATCCACGCCGCGGTCCAGGTCACGATGCGCAGCGGGGACCGCACGGACATCGAGGTCGACGACTGGCTGGTGATCGAGGCGGACGGTCGCGAGACGCACGCCAGGGAGGAGTCCTTCACCAGGGATCGCGTCCGCGTCGTCCGCCTGATGCGGGCGGGCCGGATCGTGCTGCAGTTCGCCTACGCGACGATCATGTACGACCCGGAGTTCGTGCTGCAGGCGATCCGCGACGTGATGGCTCGGCACGCGCCCCTGGCATGAGCACGACAGCAGGAAGATCGAGCATCAGCAGGAAGTAATCGACGAAATCTTCCTGCTGAACGCGATTCTTCCTGCTGTGGTGCTCAGGAGTTCCTGCTGTCGTGCTCGTCAGACGGTGGTGCGCCAGTCGTCGGGGCCCTGGGAGACGCGCACCGGGGTGGTGATGGAGCCCGTCAGGGGCTCGAGCAGCGCGGCCTCGTCGCGGCGGTGCCGCAGGATCTCGTCGACGTAGGAGTTCAGCGCCTCCGCCAGCGGCACGTCGCGGTTCTGCCGCTGCGACATGAACCAGCGGTGCTCGAGCACCTGGTGGAACACCTCGGCGGGCTCGAGCTTGCCGCGCAGGTCGCGGGGGATCGAGCGGACCACGGGCTCGAAGACCCCGGCGACCCACTCGTGCGCCGCCATCTCCTCGTCCATGTCGGCGCGCCCGAAGGCGTGGCTCCACTGGTCGAGGTCGTTCAGGAGGCGGCGGGCCTGGTTCTCCTCCGCGTCGAGCCCGGTCAGGCGCAGCAGGCGCCGGGTGTGGTGCCCGGCGTCGACCACCTTCGGCTGGATGACGACCTCGTTGCCGCCGGCACCGGTCCGGATCGACAGCTCCTCGATGTCGAAGCCGAGCGCGTTCAGGCGGTCGACCCGCTCGTTGATGCGCCAGCGCTCGGAGGAGGCGAAGGTCTCGCGGCCCATCAGCTCGTTCCAGAGCATCCGGTACTGCGACACGATCCGCTCGCTCGTGACGAGCGGGTCGAGGTCCTCGTCGACGTGGCCGCCGGCCGCGAGGTCCATCAGCTCG
Source organism: Amnibacterium soli (assembly GCF_039544415.1). NCBI lineage: Bacteria > Bacillati > Actinomycetota > Actinomycetes > Micrococcales > Microbacteriaceae > Amnibacterium > Amnibacterium soli. The sequence goes on from NZ_BAABLP010000005.1 coordinate 38,652, forward strand.
CCGGCGATGTTGACGCGGGCGACCTCGAGGTCGTTCTCGCGCTGCCCCTTGGACAGGCCGCCGGAGTACAGCTTCCCGGTCTCCGCGTCGACGAGATACGCCGCGAAGGCGCCCGCGTCACGTCGGAACAGCGTGTTCGACAGCGACACGTCGCCCCAGAAGAACCCGATCACGTGCAGCCGCACGAGCAGCAGCGCGAGCGCGTCCGCCAGGCGGGTCGCGGTGTCGGGCCGCAGCGTCTGCGAGAACAGGGCGCGGTAGGGGAGGGAGAAGCGGAGGTGGCGGGTGACGAGCACCGTCGCCAGCTCCGCCCCGTTCTCGTCGAGCCGGCCGCTGATCACAGCGACCGGCTCGACGCACGGCACGTCCATGCGCTGCAGCGTGCGGAGCATGTCGTACTCGCGCTGGGCGAGATCGGTCGACGTCTCCTTCACCGCGACGACGTACCCCGAGAGGTTCGCGAAGCGGACGACGTGCCGGGAGATCCCCTTCGGCAGGGCCGCGATGTGCTCGGCGGTCCACTGCTCGAGGGGGATGCTCCACGGCAGGTCCAGCAGCGCCGGATCGACCGTCGCCGCCGTGATGGAGAGCGAGTCCCCGAACGAGTCGCTCAAGCCGTGACAGCAGCCGAGAGGCGCGCCCCGGACTCGACGTCGAACACGTGCGTGTGGTTCTGCTGCGGGTGCAGGTAGACCGTCTCGCCGACCTGCGGGTGCGCACGGCCGTCGACGCGCGCGACGATGTCGGTGCGGCGGCCGTTCACCTCCGCGTGACCGTAGAGGTAGCCGTCCGCGCCGAGCTCCTCGACGAGGTCGACGACGACGGGCAGGCCGTCGCCGCGCGAGGTGGAGACCTCGACGTCCTCGGGGCGCACGCCGATCGTGACCTGCTTGCCGCTGGAGCCCGCGACCGTCTCCCGCGTCAGCGGGATGAGGTACTCGCCGAACTTCACGCCGCCCTCGACGAGGTCGGACGGGAAGAGGTTCATGGCCGGGCTGCCGATGAAGCCGGCGACGAACACGTTGTTCGGGCGCTCGTACAGCTCGCGGGGCGAGCCGACCTGCTGCAGGATGCCGTCCTTCAGCACCGCGATGCGGTCGCCCATGGTGAGCGCCTCGGTCTGGTCGTGCGTGACGTAGACCGTGGTGACGCCGAGGCGGCGCTGCAGGGAGGCGATCTGCGTGCGCGTCTGCACGCGCAGCTTCGCGTCGAGGTTCGACAGCGGCTCGTCCATGAGGAACACCTGCGGCTGGCGGACGATCGCACGGCCCATGGCGACGCGCTGGCGCTGACCACCGGAGAGGGCCTTCGGCTTGCGGGCCAGGTAGGGCTCGAGATCGAGCAGCTTCGCGGCCTCGAGCACGCGGTTCGCGCGCTCGTCCTTGCCGACGCCGGCGATCTTGAGCGCGAAGCCCATGTTCTCGGCGACGGTCATGTGCGGGTAGAGCGCGTAGTTCTGGAAGACCATCGCGATGTCGCGGTCCTTCGGCGGGATGTCGGTGACGTCCTTCTCGCCGATGTAGATGTGGCCGTCGTTGACCTCCTCGAGCCCCGCGAGCATGCGGAGGGAGGTCGACTTGCCGCAGCCGGAGGGGCCGACGAGGACGAGGAACTCGCCGTCGGCGACCTCGAGGTTGAGCGCGTCCACCGCGGCGCGCGTGCCGCCGGGGTAGAGGCGGGTCGCGTGATCGAAGGTCACGGTTGCCATGGCTGAATCTCCTTCACCGGCAGGTACGTGCCGGACGATCCGTAGTGAGGATGACCAGTGGTCATGCCCGGCGCCATCGCCGGACGCGCTCAGTATGGCACGCGGGCGCTGGGGCGGGCGGGGCGCCTATGCGCCGCCCTTACGCACGGCGGTTACCATGCCTGCCCGTGCCGCCGGTCGGCGGTCGCAGGAGGGATCCATGAGCAACGCTGCGAGAGCGTCGAAGAACGAGCGCCGTGACGCCGCCCGGGAGAAGGCCCGCGAGCAGCGCCTCCGGCAGCAGCGCCGCGAGCGCCGCAACAAGGTCGTGCTGCAGGCGACCATCGGTGTCGTGATCGTCGCCATCGTGGCGATCGTCGCCGTGATCATCGTCAACTCGGTGCGCCCGCCCGGGCCGGGCCCGCGCAACATGGCGAGCGGCGGCATCACCATCCAGGGCGCGCAGCTGACGGCGGCGAAGACCGCCGCGCCGTCCTCCGACGCCACCCCGTCGCCGCAGCCCACGCCCAGCGACGGCGTCGTGCTGATCCAGGCCTACGAGGACTTCGGCTGCCCGGCCTGCCAGAGCTTCGAGCAGACCTACGGCAGCCAGGTGAAGCAGCTGATCACGAGCGGCGCCGCGGTCGTGCAGTACCACCCGGTCGCGATCCTCGACAACCACTTCACCGACAACAGCTACTCGACGCGGGCGGCCAACGCGGCCGCAGCAGTCGCGAACTACTCGCCGGACACCTACGCGGCGTTCCACGAGCTGCTGTACCGCACCGACGTGCAGCCCAAGGAGGGCGGCCCCGGCCTCACCGACGACCGCTTGATCGAGCTGGTGAAGCAGGTCAAGCCGAGCAACGTCGCGCAGATCACCACCGCGATCCGCGACCAGCAGTTCAAGGCGTGGGTGCAGGCCCGCACCGACGAGTTCATCGACAAGACGGGCTCGCTCGCGAAGGTGACGATCCCGACGAAGAACCGGGCGTCGACCCCGACCGTCGTCGTGAACGGCCGCTACTGGGACGGCTCGACCAACTTCGGCAGCTTCGTCACCAGCGTGGGCGGTGCCGCCGCCGCGACGCCGAGCCCCTCGGCCTCCGCCGCGCCGACCCCGACGCCGAGCGCGACGAAGTCGGAGTAGCGCCTCCGGAGTCATGCAGAAGGCCCTCCCCGAGTCCGCGGGGAGGGCCTTCTGCATGTGCGCGCTGGAGCCGAGAGTCGGAATCGAACCGACGACATCCGCATTACAAGGGCGGCGCTCTACCGACTGAGCTATCCCGGCGCTCCGTCAGTCTACGAACGGCGCTCCGCCCCCGGTCTCACTCCTCGTGGAAGGAAAGGGAGATCGAGTTCATGCAGAAGCGGTCGCCCGTCGGGGTCTGCGGGGCGTCGTCGAACAGGTGCCCGAGGTGCGAGCCGCACCGGGCGCACAGCACCTCCGTGCGGGTCATGCCCCAGGCGGTGTCGACCTTCAGCTCGACGGCGTCGGCGGAGACGGGCTCGTAGAACGACGGCCAGCCCGAGCCGGACTCGAACTTTGTGGTCGAGCGGAACAGGGCCGCGTCGCACGCCTTGCAGCGGAACAGCCCGTCGCGGTGCTCGTCGAGCAGGGCTCCCGACCAGGGGCGCTCGGTCGCCGCCTCGCGCAGCACCTTGAACTCGTTCGGGTCGAGGGCGGCTCGCCACTCGGAGTCGGTCTTGGTCACTTCGTAGGTCATCGCTGCCTCCCCGGCGGGCGTCCGTGCTCGCATGAGCGGACACGGCGTTCGGCTTCCGCCTCACGGGGAGCCAGCGCTTCTAGCATCCCTCCTATTCCCTCGAACGAGGGGGGCGGGCCGCACGGAAGGACACCGAGCACGACGTGGACGAATCCGTGGACCCGACCGGCGGCGAGCCGGCGCTCTCCGCCCGGGAGCTCGACATCCTCGCCTTCGAGCGCGCCTGGTGGCGCCGCGGAGGGAGGAAGGAGGAGGCCATCCGCGAGGAGTTCGGCATCTCCGCCGCCCGCTACTACCAGGTGCTCGGCGCGCTCATCGAGGCGCCCGCCGCTCTGCGGGAGGATCCCATGCTCGTGACGCGCCTCCAGCGCCTCCGCGATGCCCGAACGGTACGGCGCGCCGATCTGCTGCGCCGGCACTCGAGCTGAGCGCGACAGGAGCCGTGCCGGTCGTCCCCGGTGCGGCAGGAACACGGAGAACAGTGGAAAGAGGCGCGACCGCGCGACCGCGCGATCGGTTCGACGACGTCCCCACCGACCTCGCGCGGGTCGGCGCGCACCGGGCACCGGCCCGTCGCGGCCGCGGGCTGGCGACGTTCGGCTGGGCCGCGCTCGCCACCGGCGTGCTCGTGGGCGCCGGGGTGCTGGGCCTGTCGGTCATCGAGCGCGGCGTCGCCACGACCGGTGACGGCGGGACCACCTCGAGCGCCGCGTCGGCTGCGGCGCCCGCCGCGACCATCGACCCGGACGCCTCCGTGGTCGTGCTGAACGCGACGAAGACCTCGGGACTCGCCGCGAGCGCGGCCGCCGCTGCGAAGAGCGACGGCTGGAAGGTCGCGTCGACCGCGAACGCCGACACGCAGGGCGTCAAGGTCTCCACCGTCTACTACGGCGACAAGGCCTCCCAGGGCGCCGCCCTCGGGCTGGCGAAGTCGCTCGGGATCGGCCGCACGCAGCAGTCGGACCGGTTCGACGTGAAGGGGAGGACGCGGCTGACGGTCGTGCTCGGCTCGGACTTCACCGCCTCCTCCTGACGCGGATCCGCCCGTTCCGGCCGTGCGTGTTTCGGCGCGGTTTCCGGCGTGTTGAGAGTCGTCGACGATCCTCGCGCAGGGCGCTCCAGCGCCTCCGGGCGCACCGCGGGCGCTGTTGGATTGCCCTCGTGCAGCGGGGGAGCCCCGCCGCGAGGTGAGGAGCAGCGCCTGATGGCAACCGGTGTCGTGAAGTGGTTCAACGCCGAGAAGGGCTACGGCTTCATCACGGAGGACGGCGACGGCCAGGACGTGTTCGTCCACTTCTCCGCCATCGAGATGACCGGCTACCGCTCCCTCGCGGAGGGGCAGCGCGTCGAGTTCCAGGTCGGCGCCGGCGACAAGGGCCCTCAGGCGGAGGCCGTCCGGCCCAGCTGACGGCCTTCGATCCGCGAGCGGATCGAGAGCCCTGCCGCTCCGCGCGTCGCGGACGCGACCCGCGGTGCGCCGCACCTGCTTCGAGCCCGTGCCGCGGAGCAGGTGGCGACCGGGCGGGCGGACGCTCCGGCAGGCGGGTGGTTCCCGTCGCCGTACGGGTTCCGCCCTGGGCGAGCGCGGCCGCCGCGGCTTGCACTCCTCAGGGGCGACTGCCAAAATGCTTTAGCACTCGGTCTGATCGAGTGCCAGGCGTGGTGGCCCCACCCGGAGACGCACGCCGTCCCGACCGTCACCGTCCAGGGAGGACGAAGCACTTATGGCGAAGATCATTGCCTTCGACGAGGAGGCCCGCCGCGGCCTCGAGCGTGGCCTGAACACGCTCGCTGACGCCGTGCGCGTCACGCTCGGCCCGCGCGGCCGCAACGTCGTGCTCGAGAAGAAGTGGGGCGCCCCCACGATCACGAACGACGGCGTCTCGATCGCCAAGGAGATCGAGCTCGACGACCCGTACGAGAAGATCGGCGCGGAGCTCGTCAAGGAGGTCGCGAAGAAGACCGACGACGTGGCCGGTGACGGCACGACCACGTCGGTCGTCCTCGCGCAGGCGCTGGTCCGCGAGGGCCTCCGCAACGTCGCCGCGGGCGCCGACCCGATCAGCCTCAAGCGCGGCATCGACAAGGCCGTCGCGGCCGTCGTCGCCGAGCTGCTGTCCGCCGCGAAGGAGGTCGAGACCAAGGAGGAGATCGCCGCCACCGCGTCCATCTCCGCCGGCGACGAGACCATCGGCGCGATCATCGCCGAGGCGATCGACAAGGTCGGCAAGGAGGGCGTCGTCACCGTCGAGGAGTCGAACACCTTCGGCACCGAGCTCGAGCTGACCGAGGGCATGCGCTTCGACAAGGGCTTCCTGTCGCAGTACTTCGTCACGGACCCCGACCGCCAGGAGGCGGTGTTCGAGGACCCGTACATCCTGATCGTCAACAGCAAGATCTCGAACATCAAGGACCTGCTGCCGATCGTCGACAAGGTGATCCAGAGCGGCAAGCAGCTGCTGATCATCGCCGAGGACGTCGACGGCGAGGCGCTCGCGACCCTGATCGTCAACAAGATCCGCGGCATCTTCAAGTCCGTCGCCGTCAAGGCCCCGGGCTTCGGCGACCGCCGCAAGGCGCAGCTGCAGGACATCGCGATCCTGACCGGCGGCCAGGTCATCTCCGAGGAGGTCGGTCTCAAGCTCGAGAACGTCACCCTCGACCTGCTCGGTCAGGCCCGCAAGGTCGTCATCACCAAGGACGAGACCACGATCGTCGAGGGCGCCGGCGACGGCGAGCAGATCGCCGGCCGCGTGCAGCAGATCCGCAACGAGATCGAGAACACCGACTCGGACTACGACCGCGAGAAGCTGCAGGAGCGCCTCGCCAAGCTCGCCGGCGGCGTCGCCGTCATCAAGGCGGGTGCGGCCACCGAGGTGGAGCTCAAGGAGCGCAAGCACCGCATCGAGGACGCCGTCCGCAACGCGAAGGCCGCCGTCGAGGAGGGCATCGTCGCCGGTGGTGGCGTCGCCCTCATCCAGGCCGGCAAGACCGCGTTCGAGAAGCTCGAGCTGCAGGGCGACGAGGTGACCGGCGGCAACATCGTCAAGGTCGCCGTCGACGCGCCGCTCAAGCAGATCGCGCTGAACGCGGGCCTCGAGCCCGGCGTGGTGGCCGAGAAGGTCCGCAACCTGCCCGTCGGACACGGCCTCAACGCCGCGACCGGTGAGTACGTGGACATGCTGGCCGCCGGCATCAACGACCCGGTGAAGGTCACCCGCTCCGCGCTGCTCAACGCGGCGTCGATCGCGGGCCTGTTCCTCACCACCGAGGCCGTCGTCGCCGACAAGCCGGAGAAGGCCGGCGCCCCCGTGGGCGCCGACGCCGGCGCGGGTATGGACTTCTGATCCAGCCGTAGCACGCACCGGAAGGGCCGGACTCCTCGAAGGGGGTCCGGCCCTTCTGCGTCCCCGGCGGGACGTGCTCCGGATCCGTGCCGCTCCTCCTGGCGGAGAGCGGCACGGATCCGGAGCACGACGCGGGCGGCCGCGTCGTCAGTTGAAGAGGCGCGCGTTCGCCAGCTCCGTCTCCACGTACTGCTGGCCCGCGACGCGCAGCGCACGGTCGATGGAGGCCAGCACCTGCTCGACGTTCGTCTGCGTGGTGCGCCACTGCTGCACGACGCCCTGGAACGCGACGGCGGCGCCGCCCGTCCAAACGCTCTGCAGCGCGTCCAGCTGGCCGTGCAGCGCCGACACCTCGCCCTGCAGGCGCGAGACGGTGGCGCCGATCGCGGCGGCCGCGGAGTCGACGGCTTCGCTGTCGACGGTGAAGCGGGTCATGGGGTCCTCCTGTCTGCCGGGCGGGTCCCGGGCGGAGGCGCCACGCTAGGACGCGGCCCGCTGCTCCTCGTCGACGAGGTCCTGCTGATCCGACTCGGCCTCGTCGTCCTCGCTGGGGAGGAGCGGAAGCGCGACCCGGAACGTCGCGCCGCCTCCGGCGGTCTCCGAGATGCCGATCGTGCCCTGGTGCGCGCTGACGATGGCGGCGACGATCGCGAGCCCCAGGCCGCTGCCGCCGGTGTCGCGGGTGCGGGAGGAGTCGGCGCGCCAGAAGCGCTGGAAGATCTTGTCCCGGACCTGCGGCGGGATGCCCTCGCCGTGGTCGACGATCTCGAGCACCGCGACGCCGCGGGCCTTGTCGCCGTAGGTGGCGATCTCGATGGGGGAGCCGTCGGGCGTGAAGCGGATCGCGTTGCCGATCAGGTTCGCGAGCACCTGCCGCAGCTTGTCCTCCTCCGCCATCACGACGGGGCGGGCGGTGCCGGTGCGGATCGGCGCGGAGGCCTCCTCGCCGTCGCGGGCGCGCCGGCGGGCCCGGATGAGCCGTGCGGAGGCGAGGCGCAGCGAGCCGGTGACGCTCGCGGCGTCGGGGTTGACGCCGCGGCGGAAGAGCCGGCTCGAGGTCGTGGTCGACGCGTCGGGCGCGTCGCTCGTGTCGTCGCTCACCGGGCGCAGGATCTCGACGGTGCCGGTCGGCTGCTCGGGGTCGTGGCCGATCACGCGGATCGGGCGGCTCGGCGCGAGTGCCCTCGCATCCATCGCGGCGTCGTGCGCGAGGGGCAGCAGCTCGACGACCGTGCGCTTCAGCTCGCGCGACTCGTCGAGCCGGGCGAGGGCCAGCAGGTCGGAGACGAGGGCGCCGAGGCGGATCGCCTCGCGCTCGATGCGGTCCATCGCCGACGCGACGTCCTCGCGGGACTGCAGCGCGCCCATCCGGTACAGCTCCGCGTACCCGCGGACCGAGACGAGCGGGGTGCGCAGCTCGTGGCTCGCGTCGCCGACGAACCGGCGCATCTGGTCGATGGTGCGGGCGCGGTCCGCGAGCGCGCCGTCGATGCGGTTCAGCATCCGGTTCAGCGAGCGGTTCAGTCGCCCGACCTCGGTGTTCGGCGTCGTGTAGCCGAGGCGCTGGCCGAAGTCGCCGTCGGCGATCGCCGCCGCGGTCCGCTCGACCTGCTTGAGCGGCGAGAACGTGGAGCCCACCAGCACCCGGGTGAGCACCGCGCCGACCACGACGACGCCGATGCCGAACACGAAGAAGAGCGTGAAGAGCTGCGCGATGAGCCGGTTGATGCTCTCGAGCGGGATGCCGAGCACCGCGACGGAACCGTCGTCGAGCGTCTTCGCCGCGATGCGGAACGCGGCCGCGTTGCCCTTCTTGACCGTGAACGGCTGCTCGTACCGCCCGATGTCCGTCGAGGTGATCCGCGGGATCGCCGGGTCGAACTCGGACCACCGCGGATTCACCTGCACCGGCGAGCCGTCGGCGTTCAGATGGGCGAACACGAACTGCGTCGCCGCAGCGGTCTCGTCGTTCTCGGTGGTGGCGAGGGAGACCGACTTCAGCGTCTCGCTGATCTGCGTGTCCGCGTCGGTGATCAGGTAGTTCCGCAGCACCGTCATCACGCCGATGCCGGACACCACGAGCCCGAGCGTCAGCACGAGCACGGTGACGCCGGTGATCTTCGCGCGCAGCGAGATCCCGTTCCACCACTCTCCGACGGTCGCTCGCATGGTGGACGTCATTCTCGCGGGAGGAGGTGGTGAGCGCGCTGCACGGCCGTGCGGCCGCGGGAGGTCAGACCTTCGCCGCCTTCAGCATGTAGCCGAAGCCGCGCTTCGTCTGGATGATCGGCTCCGCGGAGTGCGCGTCGAGCTTGCGGCGCAGGTAGGAGATGTAGGACTCGACGATGCCGGCGTCGCCGTTGAAGTCGTACTCCCACACGTGGTCGAGGATCTGCGCCTTCGAGAGCACCCGGTTCGGGTTCAGCATCAGGTAGCGCAGCAGCTTGAACTCGGTCGGCGACAGCTCGATCGCCTCGGATCCGACGGTCACCTCGTGGGTGTCCTGGTCCATCGTCAGTTCGCCCGCGCGGATCACGGCGTCCTCCTCCGCGTGCATCGTGCGGCGCAGGATGGCCTTGATGCGCGCGACGATCTCGTCGAGGCTGAACGGCTTCGTGACGTAGTCGTCACCGCCGACCGTGAGGCCGGTGATCTTGTCCTCGGTGTCGTCCTTCGCCGTGAGGAAGAGGATCGGCGAGGTGTAGCCCGACGCGCGGAGGCGCTTGGTGACGCCGAACCCGTTCATGTCGGGGAGCATCACGTCGAGGATGATTAGGTCCGGCTCCTCCTCGAGCACGGCGGAGATCGCCTGCGCGCCGTTGCTCACCGCCCGCACCGCGAAGCCGGCGAAGCGCAGGCTCGTGGTGAGGAGGTCCCGGATGTTCGGCTCGTCGTCGACGATGAGGATGCGCGGTTGCTCGGACGCCATGTCGCACAGTCTCTGCGCGCTTCCTGAGTGGACTCTGATACTTCGTCGTGCGTGATGCCGACGCAGGACGAAGGTCAGCGACGACTTCGCTGAGCGCCTTGCTCACGGGCCCTGCGGACCGCCAGCACGACGAACAGCGCGATCACCAGCAGCAGGCCGATCGTGAGGCCCGGCAGGGGCAGCAGCTGCAGCACGAGCAGGCCGCCGGACTGGAACGCCGCGTTCGGCAGGCCCGACGCCCGCAGGATCAGCAGCACGACGACCGCGAGGGCCGAGACGCCGATCAGGGCGAACGCGAGCGTCGCCAGCACGCGCTGCGCGCGCGGGGTCCGGGTCTCGCGCTCCACCACGGGGCGAGCCTATCCGGCGCCGGTACGGCCGCCTCCCGCCGCCGTTAGGATGGTGCGGTTCTTCCCGGGGCCGCCTGCACGCACGCGCGCCCGCCTCCTCCACACGAGCCCAGTCCACACGAGGTCCTCCATGCCCACCGGCAAAGTCAAGTTCTACGACGACAGCAAGGGCTTCGGCTTCATCACGTCCGACGACGGCGAGGAGGTCTTCCTCCACGCGTCGGCGCTGCCCGCCGGGGCGGTCGTGAAGGCCGGCACGAAGCTCGAGTTCGGCGTCGCGGCCGGCAAGCGCGGTTCGCAGGCGCTCTCGGTGCGCGTGCTCGAGAACCCGCCCAGCATGCAGCGCATGGCGCGGCCGTCCGCGGAGGACCAGGCCGCCCGCATCGAGGACCTGATCAAGCTGCTCGACCGCGAGGGCGCGAACCTGCGTCGCGGGCGGTACCCCGACTCGGCGCACGGGTCGCGCATCGCCGCGCTGCTGCGCCGCGTCGCCGAAGACTTCGACGCGTAGCCGTGGCGGTCACGCGGCAGGAGCGGATCGAGCTCGCCCTCTCGGCGCTGCAGGAGGTCACCGGCGCCGCCGGCATCGGTGAGGTGCTGGCGGTCGAGGAGGTCGAGCCGGGCGTCGTCGACGTGCGCTTCGCCTGCACGACCTCGGCCTACTCGGGCTGGCACTGGACCGTGTCCACGGCCGACCTGCCCGACCAGGAGCCGACGGTGCTCGAGGTCGAGCTGCTGCCCGGCGACGGCGCGCTGCTGGCGCCGCCGTGGGTGCCGTGGGCGGAGCGGCTCGCCGAGTGGCGGCGTCAGCACCCCGACGAGCGCCACCCCGGCGAGGCGGTCGACGACGACACCGACGACGACACCGACGACGACACCGACGAGGACCTCGACGAGGACGACCTGACCGGCGACGACAGCATCGACGAGGTCGACGAGGCCGACCTCGAGGGCGACGAGAGCCCCGAGGAGACCGAGCAGGACTCCGGTGACGTCGCCGACGAGGACGAGGACCGGCACCCGGTCGACGGCGGCGACTCCGACGAGGACGACCCGGACCACGACGAGTTCGACGAGGACGAGGACGACTCCGACGACCGGGTCCGCCCGGCGCTCGAGGACCGCTCCCTCTAGCCGCCGGGCGGCGACCCTCAGCGGGTCGCGGCCACCACGTGCTCGATGCAGGCGATCAGCGCGGCGACGTCCGCCGGGTCGACCGACGCGAACGTGCCGATGCGCAGCTGGTTGCGGCCGAGCTTGCGGTAGGGCTCGGTGTCGACGACGCCGTTGGCCCGCAGCGTCTTCGCGATCGCCGCCGCGTCGACGCCGTCGAAGTCGATCGTCACGACGACCGGCGAGCGGTGGGCCGGGTCCGCGACGAACGGCGTCGCGTAGTCGACGCGCTCCGCCCAGTCGTAGAGCAGGCCGGAGGAGGTCGCGGCCCGCTCGGCGGCCCACGCCAGACCGCCCTGCTCGTTCATCCACTGCAGCTGCGACTCGAGCAGCACCAGCGTGGACAGGGCGGGCGTGTTCAGCGTCTGGTCGAGCCGCGAGTTCTCGAGGGCCGCGCCGAGCGACAGGAACTCGGGGACGTAGCGGTCGGACGCGGCGATGCGCTCGATGCGCTCGACCGCCGCGGGGGAGACGAGCGCCGCCCAGAGGCCGCCGTCCGAGCCGAGGTTCTTCTGCGGCGCGAAGTAGTAGACGTCCGCCTCGGCAGCGTCGAAGGCGATGCCGCCGGCCGCGCTCGTCGCGTCGATCACGGTGAGGGCGCCGGGTGCGGCGATCCGTCGGACGGGCGCGGCGACGCCGGTGGAGGTCTCGTTGTGCGGCCAGGCGTACACGTCCACGTCGTCGACGACCTCGAGGTCCGCGCGGCTGCCGGCCGGCGCCTCCGTCACCGCGGGCGCCGCGAGCCACGGGGCGCGCGCGGCCTTCGCGAACTTCGAGCCGAACTCGCCCCAGGTGCCGTGGGCGCTGCGGTGCTCGATCAGGCCGAAGGCCGCGGCGTCCCAGAAGGCCGTCGAGCCGCCGTTGCCGAGCACGACCTCGTAGCCGTCCGGCGCGCCGAGCAGGGTCGCGAGGTGCTGCTTGACCGAGCCGACCAGCGCCTTCACCGGCCGCTGGCGGTGCGAGGTCCCGAGCACCGTGCGCGACACCGCCACGAGGGCCTCGATCTGCGCGTCGCGGACCCGGGAGGGGCCGCAGCCGAACCGGCCGTCGGCCGGCAGCAGCGCGGCCGGGATCTCAAGCGTCCGAGGTGCATCCGTCACGGGCACCAGAGCCTATCCGCGCCGTGCCGGGCGCTCCGCGGGCGCGTCGCCTGCGCGTCCTACACTGTCAGCGGCCGGAGAGGAGGGCTGCGATGACCGATCTCGTGGACACCACCGAGATGTACCTGCGCACCATCCTCGACCTGGAGGAGGAGGCGATCGTGCCCCTGCGGGCGCGGATCTCCGAGCGCCTCGGCCACTCCGGTCCCACCGTCTCGCAGACCATCGCGCGGATGGAGCGCGACGGCCTCGTCGTCGTGTCCGGCGACCGGCACCTCGAGCTCACCATCGCGGGCCGCACCAAGGCCGTGCACGTGCTCCGCAAGCACCGCCTCGCCGAGCGGCTGCTCAGCGACGTGATCGGGCTCGACTGGGAGTTCGTGCACGAGGAGGCGTGCCGCTGGGAGCACGTGATGAGCGAGCAGGTGGAGGAGCGGCTCGTCGAGATGCTCGGCAACCCCACCGAGTCGCCCTACGGCAACCCGATCCCGCCGCTCGACGACCTGAGCGCCTCCCCGTCCCTCCGGTTCCTGGAGGGGGTCGTGTCGCTGGTGCCGCATGTGCGCGCGAGCGACGGCCCGGTCGAGGTGACGATCCGCCGGCTCGGCGAGCCGGCCCAGTTCGACCCGGAGCTGCTGGGCGAGCTGAAGGCGACCGGGGTCGTGCCCGGTGCGAAGGCGGTCGCCTCGACGACCTCACGGGGCGTGCGCATCGAGGTCGACGGCTTCGAGGACGCGCTCGAGCTGCCCGCCGAGGTGGCCGTGCACGTCTTCGTGCAGGCCTGAGCGCCCGCCGCTCGACCCGTCTCATCCTTCGAGTGGATGTCGAAGGTTCTCCCGCGCGTCGCGCGTCCGGGTCGTAGTCGTTTCGTTACCGTGATCCCGGTTCCAGGGGCACGACGCCCCCGGTCCGAGTTGCGCAGGGGGTGCACGTGGGGGCGAAAACGGGTCTCGATGACTCGCGGACGACCGGACGCGTCCCGCGCCGCGCCGGCCGCACCGCGGACGGCGACCGGCCGGACGCCCGCAGGGGTCGGCGCACGGCGCCGCACGCGCCTGCCGCGACGGCCGCGCGGCAGCCGGTCCGCCGCGCCCGATCGCGCGTCGTGCTCTCCGCGCTCGTCATGACCTTCGCCGCCGGCCTCGTCGCGACGCTCGCGCTGCCGTCCTACGCCTTCGACCCGACCCGCACCGGCAACGCCGAGAACGTCGCGGGCCGCAGCGTCACGAGGAGCGGCGAGCAGCAGTACGAGGCGGACGAGGACATCGCCGCCGCCGCGCTGCAGCGCGACACGTTCAAGGCCACCTCGTCGGCCGCGCTGCTGCGCCGCGCGTACGCCACGCAGTTCTCCAGCTACTCCGGCCCGAGCGCCGCCGACTTCCTGAAGAACCCGGCGCACCCGGCCTTCAGCCTCGACGGCGTCGTCGGCACCGCCATGCAGTACATCGGCGTGCCCTACGTCTTCGGCGGCGCCGACCCGAGCGGCTTCGACTGCTCCGGCTTCGTGATGTTCGTCTACGCCCAGTACGGCGTGAGCCTGCCGCACTCCGTCCACGCGCAGGACGGGATCGGCTCGCACATCTCGCCGGCCGACGCCCGCCCCGGCGACGTCATCGTGTTCAACGACGACTCCCACGACGGCTTCTACGTCGGCAACGGGATGATCCTGCACGCGCCGTACCCGGGCGCCCGCGTCCGCGTGCAGAAGCTGTGGACCAACGACGTCCACTTCGTCCGCTTCGGCATCTGAGCCCGTCCGCACCCGTGAGCGGGCCGCGGCGTGAACATCCCGTCACAGTGCGGTCGCGGTTCGCCCCGGCGGGCACGCGCGGTCGCACGCGTGATCTAGCCTGACGCTCGAGAGACCCCGGCGGAAGGACTTCCGATGACGAACGGCAGCAGGTGCGGACGGTCCACGTCCGGTGTCCTGCTGGACGCGCGTCATCGCAGCGTCGACCATCGTCGACGCGCCATACCGTCCGCGGTGCGTGAGGAACAGGGTGTCGTCCGTCGGACGGCGCCCTTTTTCGTGTCCGGACGCGCCGCGTCCGGGTCGTGCTCCGGGTGGAGCGGCGCCCGCCGCGCCGTCGGGTCTGGTCGAACCCCTGCAAGCCGTGCAGGCCGCTTCGAGAGGAACGCTCATGCGCACCCTGGTCCTGAACGCCGGATACGAGCCCCTCGCGGTCGTGTCCTTCAAACGCGCGCTCGTGCTCGTGCTCAACGGGAAGGCGACGGTCGTCTCGGCCGATGAGCGCCACCCGGTCTTCGCCGCCTCCGGCTCCTGGGACCGGCCGAGCGTCATCGTGCTGACCCGGTACGTTCGGATGCCCGGGCTCCGCCGCGTGCCGGTCACGCGGCGGGGGGTGCTGCGGCGGGACGAGTTCCGCTGCTGCTACTGCGGCAGGAGCGCGACGACGATCGACCACGTGCTGCCCCGGTCGCGCGGCGGGGCGGACAGCTGGGAGAACCTGGCGGCCTGCTGCCTCGCCTGCAACAACACGAAGGGCGACAGGACGCCCGGAGAGATGGGGTGGACGATGCGTACGACGCCGAAGGTGCCGCACGGCACGACCTGGCTGGTGCGGGGCGTGGAGCGCCCGCAGGACGACTGGCGCGAGTACCTGGCGACCGCGGCGTGAGCGGCGCACCCTGGTACTTCGACTGCGACACGGGCATCGATGACGCGCTGACCCTCGGTCTGCTCGTCGCCGAGGGCGCGGACGTCAAGGGCATCGGCAGCGTCAGCGGCAACCTCGCCGCGGCGGGCGGCGCCAGGAACACGCTCGACCTGCTCGCGGTGATGGGCCGCACGGACGTCCCCGTCGCGGTCGGCGCCCACGACCCGATCGATGGCGTCTTCGGCGGCGGAGCGGCGTTCGTGCACGGCGAGAACGGCATCGGCGGTGTCGAGCTGCCGCGGGTCGGCGAGCCGGTGGCGGAGTCCGCCGCCGAGATGCTGGTGCGCCTCGCCCACGAGCACGAGGGCGCGCTGCGCGTGCTCGCGGTCGGCCCGCTGACGAACCTCGCGCTCGCGCTCGAGCTGGAGCCGCGGCTGCCCTCCCTCGTCGCGGACGTCGTGATCATGGGCGGCGCGGCGGCGGTGCCCGGCAACGTCACCGCGGTGGCGGAGGCGAACATCATCAACGACCCGATCGCGGCGCAGGCGGTGTTCGCGGCCGAGTGGCCGGTCACGATGGTCGGCCTCGACGTGACGATGGAGGCGCGGTTCGAGGAGGCGCACCGGCAGCGGCTCGAGGCCGGCGGCGAGTCCGCGAAGGCGCTCGCCGCGATGCTCGGCGTCTACTTCGACTTCTACACCGCGATCCTCGGCCGGCCGTCGTGCGCGCTGCACGACCCGCTGGCCGCGGCGATCGCGCTCGGCACCCTCGAGCCGACGCTCGCGCCGCTGGTCCCGATCGAGGTGGACACCACCGACGGACCCGGCCGCGGGCAGACGATCGTCGACCGGCGGGACCGCTACAT
The DNA here is from genome assembly GCF_039544415.1 of Amnibacterium soli. Lineage (NCBI taxonomy): Bacteria > Bacillati > Actinomycetota > Actinomycetes > Micrococcales > Microbacteriaceae > Amnibacterium > Amnibacterium soli. Next base: position 54,448 of record NZ_BAABLP010000005.1, read on the forward strand.
CGGCTACCCCGCCCGGCCCGGCCTGCGGCACCGCGCGGTGCTCGAGATCCCCGAGGGGTTCGGGGACGCGCTGCTGGCGTCCCTGCTGCGCCTGCCCTGAGGTCCGACGCGGCCTCGGCGCCGGCTCAGGCCGGCGTCGAGGTCCGCTGCAGGTCCCAGAGGCTCTGCTGCAGCGCCACCGCGAGGTCGCGGAGCCGCACCAGGTCCGCCTCGTCCACCGCACGCGGCTCGGCGTCGAAGACGCAGAGCGTGCCGAGGGGCGCGCCCTCCTCCGACTCGATGCGGTGACCGGCCCAGAACCGCAAGTCGCCGCTGCGGACGTCCGGGAAGCCCTGGAAGCGCAGGTCCTCCTGCGCGTCGCCGACGATGAGGCCGCCGTAGGTGCGCAGCGCGCGGTTGCAGAGCGTGTGGCCGCGCCGGATGACCGGGTCGTCGAGCCCGATGCGCACCGAGTAGCGGGCGTGGTCGGCGTCGACGATGCTGAGCGCCGCGGAGGCGGTGCCGTACGCGGCCTGCGCGTCCGCCACGATCTGCTCGAACCGGGCCACCCACGCGTCGTCCCGCGGCGGGAGGCGGTCGACGGCGTCGAGCCGCAGCTCCTCGTCGTAGTGGTCGTCGGCGAGGAACCGGACCATCGGGTCGATCAGGCAGGAGGCGGTGGCCGCACCGATCGCGGTGGCCCAGGCGCGGGGCCGGTCGCCGGCCGCGAGGTCCTCGAGCCGCACGACCGGGGTCAGCGCGTCGGCCGCGGCGCCGGCCTCCTCGGCGAGGCGCTCGAGCGCAGCACCGGTGCCGGCGGGGACGACCAGGACGACGGCCGCACCGACCGTGAGGCGGCGCAGCAGCCCCTGCAGCAGCGGTGCGACCCCTGCGGGGCCCTCCGCTCCGGCCGCGGGCGGGTCGAGCACCACGACGACCGCGTCGATGCGCGACAGGTCGCGCTCGAGGGGGAGCCCGCCGGTGGCGGCGTGCGCGAGGGCATGGATGGGGACGGCCTCGACGTCGACGCCGTGCCCGGTGCGCGTCGCCAGCTCGTCCGCGAAGGCCTGGGCGAGCTCGGCGCGGTCCGGCAGGTCCGCGCCGCCCAGCAGCAGGGTGCGGTAGGGCACCGGGCCGGACGCGGACGCCCTCGTCGGGTGGATCGGCATGGGTCCTCCGAGCTTCGTCGTCGTGGGGGCCGGGAGGGCGGAGCGGCTCGGCGGTCCTCCCGGAAGCGACCCCACCACGCTCAAGGATCGCTGAGCGGCGCGCCACCCGCCACTCCTGGGGGGGTCGCCCCGCACCCGCTGCGTAGGTGGACGCGGACGCGTCAGCCCCGCAGGCGCTGCTGGATCCGCGCGACCCCGTCCGTGTAGGCGTCGAGATCGGCCTCCGCCGAGAGCGACTGCAGCAGCACCGTGGTCGCGCCCGCGTCGACCAGGTCGCGCACGACGGCCTCGATCGCCTCGTCCTCACCCGTCGCGGCGAAGCGGCTGCCGCCCGAGAACCCCCACCGGTCGAACTCCTCCTCCATCTGCGCGGCGCCGTCCGGTCCGAACGCGGTCATGAGGAAGACGACGACCTCGTGCTCGCCCGCACGGCCGGCCTCGGCGCGCCCCTCCCGGATCCGCTCGACCGCGCCGCGCACGGCGCTCGGCGACCAGCCGGCGGGGAGGACGGTGCCGTCGGCGACCGCACCCGTCAGCGCGAGCGTCTTCGGGCCCTCGCCCGCCGCGAGCACGGGCAGGCGCTGCTGCGGCGGCCAGTCGAGACGCACGCGGTCGAGGTGCACGTAGCGGCCGTCGAGCGTCACCTCCTCGCCGTCGAGCAGGCGGCGCAGCGCCGGCACGTACTCGCGCATGAGGGCCAGCGGCGACGCGACGCGGCGGCCGACCTGCTCCATCCAGTCGAGCACGCCGTGGCCGACGCCGAAGCGGGCGCGGCCCGGGAAGAGCCGCTCGATCGTGGCGAGCTCCATCGCCGTGAGGGCGACGTCGCGCAGCGGCATCGGCAGGATCCCGACGCCCACCCGGAGGCGCTCGGTCGACGCGAGGGCCGCGGTCATGGCGGCGATGCCGCTCTCCTTGAAGCAGTCCTCCCAGAGCCACAGCTCCTCGACACCGGCCTGCTCGGCCCGCTCCGCCGCGGGCAGCAGCCGCTCGGGCGCGAAGCTCGGCTGGAAGATCATCCCCATCGATGCCATGGGCTCATTCTCGCCGCGCTCCGCCGCCGTCGCACGCGCGTACCCTCGCGCCCATGCGCGGCGCACCCTGGGAGGGACTCTTCTACGGCTTCGTCCTGGAGGTCGTCGTCGCGATCGGCTCCGGCGTCTACGCGCTGCAGACGCCGGACTTCCTGAGCCGCGCGCTCGCCTGGGGGCTCTTCGCGATCGTGCTCGTGCTCGCCGTGCGCACGATCCGCCGCGCGGCCGCACGGCCCGCCGACACCGACCGGCCCACCGGCCGCTGGTGGTTCGGCGGCTGATCCGGGCTCAGCCGACCGGCTGCAGGCCGGCGACGCGGAGCAGCTCGAGCTTGGAGGCGTCCTCCGAGCCCGGCACCGCCGTGTAGACGACGATCCGCAGGTCGCCGCCGGGCGCGGTGAGCACGTCGCAGTCGATCGTGATCGGCCCCACCGCGGTGGCCGTCGCGGTCTTGCGGCTCGAGCGGTGCCGGGCGACGTGCGCCTCGCTCCAGCGGGCCGCGAACTCCGGGGAGGCGGCGCGCAGCCGGGACACGAGCGCGGCGAGCGACGGGTCCGCCGGGTAGCGGCCGACGGCGTCGCGCAGGTCCGCGGCGAGATCGCTCGAGAACTCCTCCGCGTGCTGCGCGTCGAAGTCGATGACGCCGGGGCCGGACGTGAAGTGCCGCCAGGCGACGTTGCGGTCGAGCCCCTGCAGGCGTCCCGGGTCGCCGGTGAGCGCGGACCACAGCGGGTTCCACTGCAGCAGGTCCCACGACGCGGACATCACCGCCATCGGCACGTCGCCGAGCCGGTCCATCATCCGCTGCACGCCCGCGGCGACGTGCCGCGGCACCAGCCCGCCGTCCGGCACCGCCGCGCCGCCCGCGCGGTACAGGTGGTGGCGCTCCTCCTCCGTGAGGCGCAGCGCCCGGGCGAGCGCACCGAGCAGCTGCGGGGAGGGGTGCAGGGCGCGGCCCTGCTCGAGCCGCACGATGTACTCCACGCTCACGCCCGCCAGCGCGGCGAGCTCCTCCCGCCGCAGCCCGGGGGCGCGGCGCCCGGGACCCGCGGGCAGGCCCGCCTCCTCGGGGCGCATCCGGTCGCGCCACGCGCGCAGCACCTCGGCGAACTCGTCCATGCCCCCATGCTCCTCCCGCCGCGTCGCATCGGGGTGGTACCGGCAGTGCCTACGGTCGGCCGGCGGTCCGGGGCGAGGGTGGAGCCATGACCACGACACTGATCACCGGGGCGAACAAGAGCCTCGGCCTCGAGACCGCCCGCCGCCTGCTGGACGCGGGCCACACCGTCGTCGCAGCGATGCGCGACCCGGCGAAGGGCGACGCCGTGCGCGCCCTCGGCGCCCGCGTCGTGCAGCTCGACGTCACCGACCAGGCGTCGGTGGACGCCGCGTTCGCCGACCTGCCCGAGCTGGACGTGCTGGTGAACAACGCCGGCGTGATCGGCGACGTCCACGGCGTCGACGGGCTGACCGCCGAGGCCGCCGCGGCCGTGCTCGACACGAACGTGCTCGGCATCGTGCGGGTGACGCAGGCGGCGCTGCCGCTGCTGCGCCGCTCCGCGAACCCGGTCGTCGTCAACGTCGCGTCCGGCGTCGGCTGGCCCCGGTTCCTGACCGACCCGGCCCACGACGAGTTCCCCGTGCCGAGCGTCCCCTACGCGCTGTCGAAGGCCGCCGTGATCGCGTTGACGGTGCAGTACGCGAAGAACCTGCCCGGGATGCGGATCAACGCGTCCGACCCCGGCTACACGGCGACCGACTTCAACGGGCACAGCGGGCACCAGACCGTCACGGAGGGCACCGACGCGACCGTCGCGCTCGCGCTGCTCGACCAGGACGGGCCGACGGGCGAATTCCACAGCCGCGCGGGGCGCATCGACTACTGACGGGCAGGGCGGTCCGGCGTCGTCGGCGCCGGACCGCCCTGCGTTCCTCGCTCAACAGCAGGAGCCGCTGCAGCAGCCGGTGTCGTCCGCCATGGTCCACCTCCCTCCGATCTAATCGGAACGGGGTCAGTGCTCGAGGCTGCTGAGCAGGGCACGGACCCGCGACTCGATCTCGTCGCGGATCGGGCGCACCTGCTCGAGCGGCAGCCCTGCCGGATCGGTCAGCTCCCAGTCCTCGTAGCGCTTGCCGGGGAAGACGGGGCACGCGTCGCCGCAGCCCATGGTGATGACGACGTCGGAGGCGCGGACGTCGTCCACCTGCATCGCGCGCGGCTGCCGTCCGGCGATGTCGATGCCGACCTCCGCCATCGCGGCGACGGCCGTCGGGTTGATCGCGCTGCCCGGCTCGCTGCCGCCCGACAGCACGCGCACGCGGCCGCCGCCGAGCGCTTCGGTGAACCCGGCAGCCATCTGCGAGCGGCCGGCGTTGTGCACGCACACGAACAGCACCGAGGGCGTCTCGTCGGACATCTGGACCTCCTGGATCGACGGGTGTCGATGGAAACATAGACGAACATCGATGCAGGTGGGAGACTCGGAGCGTGACGACCGTCGAGCTGCCGATCCGCTCCACCAGCGCGGCCTGCTGCGTCGGGGAGGCGTGCTCGCCGATCACGCGCGAGCCCCTCGGCTCCGGCGGCGCGACGGCGCTCGCGACGGTGCTCAAGGCGCTCGCGGACCCCGCGCGGCTCCGGCTGCTCTCGATGGTGGCGGCGCACGACGGCGGCGAGGCCTGCGTGTGCGACCTGACCGAGCCGCTCGGCCTGTCGCAGCCGACCGTCTCGCACCACCTCAAGGTGCTCGTCGACGCGGGGTTCCTCACGCGCAGCAGGCGCGGCACCTGGGCCTACTACGCGCTCGTCCCCGGGGCGCTCGACGCCGTCGCGGGAACGCTGGCGACGGTGTGACGGCGGTCCGGCGTGCGACGCCCGACGACGCCGCCGCGATCGAGCGGCTCGTCGAGGAGGCGGGGCTGCCGCTCGCGGGGCTCCGCGGCGTCGCCCTGCGGTTCGTCGCGGAGGACGATCACGGTCCCGCCGGCGTGGCGGCCCTCGAGGAGCACGGTTCCGGCTCGGAGCGGGCCCTCCTCCTGCGCTCGGTCGTGACCCGGCCGGACGCGCGCGGCACCGGCGTCGGTGCCGCGCTCGTGCGGGCCGCGCTGCTCCACGGCGACGAGGTGCAGGCCCCGATCGCCCTGCTCACCGAGACGGCGGAATGCTGGTTCCCCCGCTTCGGCTTCCGCGTCGTCCCGCGCGGCGACCTGCCGCCGACGCTCGCCGCATCGGAGGAGCTCCGCGGCGCCTGCGCGCTGACGGCCCGCGCGATGCTGCGCCCGCACGGCCGAACGGCGGGGTGAGCGTGGCCGCGTCGAGACGCAGGACCGCGACGCGGAGCCCCGCCTGCGATTCCCGGGAGCCGCGCGTGCTGACGAGCGCTTCCCCGGCTCGCGGAGCGAGGATCACCGCATGTGCCTCGACGAGCCGCCGGGCTTCACGCTGGCGGCGGTGATGATCGCGCTGGACGAGGACGCCGCACGCGACTGGCTCGACCGCTGGCGAGCGGCGCCGCCGCAGCTGCGCACCCTCATGGAGTCGGACGTCGCTGTGGCCGCTGCGGTCCGCACCAGGAACGACCTCGGGCGCCGGAACGAGCGGCGGCGCTTCCAGGAGATCGTGGAGCGCGGCGACCTCTGACCCGGATCAGCCCCTGTCGCCGGCCGCCGCGTGCCCCGGGGCGGTGATCGCCGCCTCCGCGAGCAGCGCGAAGTCGCGGAGCAGCTCGAGGTCCACCTCCTCCGCCTCCCGGGGAACGGTGTCGTAGATGCAGAAGGCGCCGACGCGGTGCCCCTCCAGGGACTCGAGCGGGTAGGCGGCGAAGAACCGCACGGGCGGGTCGCCGCGGACGAGCTCGTTCCCGGCGAGCCCGGGGTCCGCCCACGTGTCGAGGATCACGACCGCGTCGCGCGAGGTCAGCGCGGCGTCGCAGAGGGCGAGGGCGAGGGCGCGGGGCAGCCGGGTGGTGCGCACCGCGCCCGACGCCGCGACGTTCAGCACGCGATCGCGCTCCACGACGTTCACGGCGGCGAGGTGCACGTCGAACGCGGCGCGGGCGGACCGCACGAGCCGGTCGAGCTCGGGCGGTGCGACCCCCTCCCGCAGCCCCAGCTCGTCGAGCGCGCGGAGCCGTCGCGGCTCCTCGTCCTCCTCGTCCCGCGGGAGCCCGCCGAGAGCGCCGAGCGCCGGGTCGACGAGCTCCTGCGCGATGCGGTCCGCGCCGGCGGAGGCGCCCTTCGGCAGGACGAGCGCGCGGACGGCCCGGCGCTCCGCGTCCTGATCGCCCGGCGCACGCTCCACGAGCCGCTCGACCCCGAGCGAGCGCTGCAGCGCCGCCGGCTCGAGTGCGACGAGCAGGACGGCGCTGGACCGGGCGAGCCGCTCGACGGCGCTGCGCACGGGGGAGGAGAGCCCGAGCAGGCGGCCGGCGCCGCGCAGCCCCGCGGGTGCGGTCAGCACGAGCACCACGGCGTCGTAGCGCCAGAGCCGCCACGGCACGACCGAGCGGCGCAGCGCGGCCAGCACGGGACGCAGCTCCCACAGCACGTCGAGGTCGACGCCGCGGCGCAGCTGCAGCCAGGCGCGGTCGGCGAGGTGCTCCGCGAACCACCGGTCGTCGGGGGACGGGCTGCCCGAGCCGACGACGCTCCGGCTGCCCACGAGGAGCAGGCGGTAGGGGCGGGGGCCGCTGCGGTGCAGCCGGCTGATCGTGATGCGACCGCGGCGGACGGCGCGCAGCTCGCCGACCGGTCCGGTCGAGGCCGCCTCGCTCACGTCCGTGATCCTGCCCGTCCGCGCTGCGCGAGCGCTGCGCCGCGCACGCCCCTCCCGTGCGGAGGCCGTCGTCGGAGGTCCAGAAGGGCCCGCGGGCTCGTACCGGTTCGCCACCGCTCCGGCCGTCGGCTCCGAGGGCACCGGTGCGCGGAATCGCCCCGCCGCCCGGCGTGAGCGGCTGCGGCTGCGGTCAGCCGTTCAGCACCGCGAACGCGATCCCGCCGACTCCGAGATCAGGGCCACGAGCCCGGTGACGAGCACCGCGAGTCCGGCGTCGCCGCTGCGCGTCGGGCCGAGCGGAGCGGGGCCGCGACGAGCGCCCTGCATGCCGATCGCCAGGCCGACCGGCGCCGTCAGCGCTCCGACGACCACCGCGAGCAGCGGGGCGCCGATGGCGTCCTCGAGGAGCATGCCCGCGACGGTGATGCGGCGGCACGCCCCCGGCACCACCACTGAGGGTGGATCGGACTGCGGGTGAGCAGCGGCACGTCGCCTCGCCCCTCACGCGGAGAGCACGACCTTCGTGCACTCGTCCTGCTTCTCCTTGAAGATCTCGTAGCCACGCGGTGCCTCCTCGAGCGGCAGCCGGTGCGAGATCACGAAGCTCGGGTCGATCTCACCCCGCTCGATGCGCTCGAGCAGCGGCCGCGTGTAGCGCTGCACGTGGCACTGCCCCGTCCGCAGGGTGATGCTCCGGTTCATCCACGAGCCGACGGGGAACTTGTCCATGAGGCCGCCGTAGACGCCGATCACCGAGACCGTCCCGCCGTTCCGGCAGGACGTGATCGCCTGCCGGAGCGCGGGGCCGCGGTCGGTCTCGGCGCGGACCGCCTGCTTCGCGCGGTCGTACAGCTGCAGCGGCGCCACCTCGGTGTGCGCCTCCATCCCGACGGCGTCGATGCAGGAGTCGGGCCCGCGGCCCGCGGTGAGGTCCTTCAGCACCTCCTGCACGTCGGTCTTCCCGTAGTCGATGGTCTCCGCGCCGACCTGCTCGGCCGCCTTGCGCAACCGGTAGTCGAACCGGTCGACGGCGATGACGCGCTCCGCGCCGAGGAGGCGGGCGCTCGCCATCGCGAGCAGGCCGACGGGCCCGGCGCCCCAGACCGCGACGACGTCGCCGCCGCGGATGTCGGCCATCTCCGCCCCCATGTACCCGGTCGGGAAGATGTCGGAGAGGAACAGCACCTTCTCGTCGGGCAGATCGTTCTCGATCTTGATCGGCCCCACGTCGGCGAACGGCACGCGTGCGTACTGCGCCTGCCCGCCGGCGAACCCGCCGGTGAGGTGGGAGTACCCGAAGATGCCGGCTCCGGCGTAGCCCCACAGCTGCTCGGCCATGCCGGCGTTCGGGTTCGAGTTCTCGCACACCGAGTAGTACCCGGCCGCGCAGGCGTTGCACGCACCGCACGCGATGGGGAACGGCACGACCACCCGGTCGCCCACCCGGAGGTTCCCGACGCCTCCGCCCACCTCGACGACCTCGCCCATGAACTCGTGGCCGAGCACGTCGCCCTTCTCCATCGTCGGGATGAACCCGTCGTACAGGTGCAGATCCGACCCGCAGATCGCGGTCGAGGTGATCCGCACGATCGCGTCGCGGTCGTTCAGGATCGCGGGGTCCGGCACGTCGCGCACCTCGACGCTCGTCCGGCCCATCCAGCAGTTCGCTCGCATGTCCTTCTCCTCCTGCTCCTCGGTGGCCCGGCGGACCGGGGCTAGTGCTCGGTGCCGAGCGGTTCGGCGGGGTGCTGCGTGCGCATGCGCGGCGCGTCCGCGCCCTCCGGGCTGCCCTCGGACCGCACCACCTCGCCGGTCTCGAGCAGCTGCTTGAACCGGCGCATCGCGTCGCTCAGCCGCCGCTCCGGGTCGGTGCCCGTCACGGCCCCGACGACCGCGCCGAGGGGCCCGCCCGAACCCGCCTCGAGCACCGCCCGGACCTCGGTCCCGCGTGCGCCGGGCGCCGGTGCGAAGGTCACCACCACGTCGTCGCCGGACAGCGGAGGGTCCGCCTCCGGCAGCCGGGAGCGGATCTCGGCCTCGTCCCGCCTGATCGTCGCTGCTGCTCTGCACTCCATCGGTCATCTCCTCCGTGTCGATCCGGTCCGTGCGGGGCCGCGGCTCGCGCGGACCGCCGCGAGCACGTCCACCACGGTCACCGCGACCAGGAACGCGGTGACGCGCGCCGTGCGCGTCCGGTCCTCGCCCTGCTTCGCCGCCGTGGTCAGGCAGGCGAGCGGCACGTCCATCGCGTCCTGGCCCACGCGCGCCCACAGCCATGCGGGGTGCCGGGTGCCGAGCAGCCCGGTGGCGACGGCCAGCTCGCGCACGCCGATCGCGCGGAGCAGGCCGAGCACCCCGGTGCGGGTGCTCAGCCCCGCGGCCCGGGCCACGGCACGCGGTGCGAGGAGCGGCGCCGCGCCGAGCGCGAGGCTGAGCACCCCGAGCCCGGCGTGCAGCGCATCCCGTCCGGTGGTGGCCACGGCGGTCCTCCCTCCCGATGCCCTGGTCGTTCGAGCGGTCCCATCACAGGGCCGCGCGGGACCGGCGCGCATCGGCAGGACTGCCGAGCCGGCGGAGGCCTCGGCCGTCGCTCAGCCGTGCGTCGGTGCCGGGGCGACCGGTCGGATCGCCGCGGTCAGCAGCCCCGGCGCACGGGCGGCACGTAGAGGCCCATGCGCTCGGCCCGCACCGCTGCGAGGGTGCGCGACGGCGCGTCGAGCTTGACGAGGATGTGCTCGAGGTGCGCGGCGACCGTGCGGGGAGCCACGACGAGCTCGTCCGCGATCGCCTGGTTCGAGCACCCGTCGACGACCAGGCCGAGCACCTCCAGCTCCCGCGCGGTCAGACCGTGCAGTGACCCGGCCGGAGCGAGCAGCACGACGCCGGAGAACCCGGTGCCGATCTCGTCGGGCGCCGTCAGCGCGGTGACGCGCACGTACCCGTGGTGGTCGCGTCCTCCGCCGTCGTCGGGCCACAGGAAGGCGGCGTGCAGCCGACCTCCGCTCAGCGCCCCGAGTGCGGCGTCGAGCAGGGCGGAGCCGGGTGCGAGCAGCGGATCCGCGACGAACCCGGGCAGCGCGGCGACCCGACCGCCGACGGCGAGCAGCGCCCCGGCCTCGGCGTGCTGCACGAGCCCGGCCAGCACCAGCACCGAGCGCATGGGATCGACGCCTTGGGCGAGGACCGACGTGAGCCCGTCCAGCCGGCGCCGCACGGCGTCGCTCGGCGGCGTCGCGTCGCCGGACAACAGCGCGAGGAAGCCGATGTGCCGGTGCCCCGGTCCGAACAACGACACCCCGAGCCCCTCGTGGTACCCGGCGGGGAGGAGGCACTCCGCCCAGGTCGGCAGGTCCTCCGCGGGGTAGGCCAGGTCCGACGGACTCAGCGGCGGCCGGACCCGGTCGGCGCCCGTCACCTCGATGTCGTGCGCCATCGACGGGCCGCCGAGGTAGCGCACCGTGCGCTCGTCGAGCCCGATGCCGGCGAGCGACGAGTAGCCGGCGCCGAGGGGATCCGCCAGGGCGATCCACGCGCTGTCGAAGGGGATCGACCGTCCGAGCTCGACGAGCAGGGCCTCCGCGCGCACGGGCAGGGACTCGGTGGACGCCGCGACGTCCGCGAGCCGGAGCGCGATCTCCTCGGTCATGCCGTCGCCCCCTCCTGCCACCCACCGGGTGAGCGGTCCGCGCCGCTCAGGACCCCCGTTCCCGGCGACCCGTTCCAGGAGTACTCCGTGAGGCCGGATCGCGCAGGAGGTTGACATCGGACCCGCGGCCTCTCATCGAGATGGGCAGGTCTGCCGATGCGGCCGCCCGCCGGCTCGCGGTCCGATGGACCCGGTCCCGACGCGGGTACCGAGCACACCACGATCACGAGGGAACGAGGACTCCGCCATGAAGGCTGTCGTGTACGAGGGGCCGAATCGCGTACAGGTCAAGGAGGTGCCGGACGCCCGGATCGAGCGCCCGACCGACGTGCTGGTCCGGATCACCACCACCAACATCTGCGGCTCGGACCTGCACATGTACGAGGGGCGCACCGACTTCGAGACCGGCCGCTGGTTCGGTCACGAGAACATGGGCGAGGTCGTCGAGGTCGGGGACGGCGTCGACAAGGTGCGGGTCGGGGATCGCGTCGTCCTGCCGTTCAACGTCGCGTGCGGGCACTGCAAGAACTGCGAGCGCGGGCTCACCAACTACTGCCTCACCGCGCAACCGGTCGCCGAGTGGGCGGGAGCCGCGTACGGCTTCGCCGACATGGGACCGTGGGCGGGCGGTCAGGCGGAGCTGCTGCGGGTGCCGTGGGGCGACTTCAACTGCCTGCGGCTCGGCGAGGACGCGGACGAGCGCGCCAACGACTACGTGATGCTCGCCGACATCTGGCCGACCGGCTACCACGCGACGGAGCTGGCGGGCGTCTCCCCGGGCGACTCGACGGTCATCTACGGATCCGGGCCCGTCGGCCTGATGGCCGCCCTGTCGGCCACGATCCGCGGCGCGAGCAGGGTGATGGTGGTCGACCGGCACCCGGACCGGCTGCGCCTCGCGGAGTCGATCGGCGCCATCGCGATCGACGACTCGAAGGTCGACCCGGTCGAGGCGGTGCTCGAGCAGACGATGGGGCTCGGCGCGGACAACGGGTGCGAGTGCGTCGGCTACCAGGCGCACGATCCGGAGGGGAACGAGCACCCGAACGACACGCTCAACAAGCTGGTGAGGTCGGTGCGCTTCACGGGGCGGATCGGCTCGATCGGCGTCTTCGTCCCGCAGGACCCGGGCGGGGTCGACGAGCTCGCGAAGCAGGGGCAGGTCGCGTTCGACTACGGGATGTACTGGTTCAAGGGCCAGCACATCGGCAGCGGGCAGGCTCCGGTCAAGAAGTACAACCGGCAGCTGCGCGACCTGATCGCCGCCGGGAAGGCGGAGCCCTCGTTCATCGTCAGCCACGAGCTGCCGCTCGAGGCCGCGCCGGAGGCGTACGAGCACTTCGACCGGCGCGACGACGGGTGGACGAAGGTCGTGCTCAAGCCCGCCATGGCCGGCTGATGGCGGCGGGACACCTCGGCCCGGCGTCCCCGGGCCGGGCCGGGGTGCGCCCGTGAGCACGCGGCGCTCCGTCGCCGCGCACCGCTGGCGCACCAACAGCCTGTGGGCCGTGCCCCTGCTGTGCATCGCCGCCGGAGTGGTCGCCGTCGTGCTGGCCCTCGCGATCGACGGCGCACTCGGGTACGACCTGGTCCCGGGCGACGGGCTCGGCAGCCCGACGGCCGTGCAGACGATCCTGAGCACCGCCGCGTCGTCGATGCTGACCCTGACGACGATCGTGCTCACGGTGCTGACGCTCGGCGTGCAGCTCGCGATGCAGCAGTTCTCGCCGCGCATCGTCCGCGCCCTGCTCTCCGACCGGCGGAGCCAGCTCGCGCAGGGGCTCTTCGCCGCCACGTTCCTCTACTGCATGGTCGCGGTCGCCCGGGTCGACGACCAGGCGGAGCCCGGCGGTCGGGTGCCGAGCGTCACGGTGGCCCTGGGGTACCTGCTGCTGCTCGGCAGCCTGGTCGTGCTGGTGGCGTACGTGCACCACGCGGGCCAGTCGCTGCGGGTCGCGGGGCTGATCGACGTGGTCGGCGACAACCTCCAGGCCGAGATCGACCGGTCGTTCCCGGAGCGCGACCGGCCGAGACGCGACCCGGGAGTCGTCACCGCCGCGCAGGCGGGCGTCGTCGTCGTGCTGGACGTGGACGGCCTGGTCGAGCACGCCCGGAAGGCGGAGGACGGCCTCGAGATGCTCGTCGCGGTGGGCGACTTCGTCCCGCGCGACGCGCCGCTGCTGGTCTCGAGCACGGGGACGCCGGTCGACGCCGCGGCGGTCCGCCGGATGATCCTGCTCGACAACGAGCGCAGCCACGTCGGCGACGCCGCGTACGGGTTCCGCAAGCTCGTCGACATCGCGGAGCGCAGCATCGCCTCCAGCCCCTTCGACGACCCGGCCACGGCGGTGCAGGCCGTCGACCGGATCCACGACGCCGCGCGTCAGCTCTGCTTCCGCGACCTGCCGTCCGGACGTCACCGGGACCAGGACGGGACGGTGCGGCTGGTGACGCGCGAGCTCGACTGGCACGGCTGGGTCGCGGTGGCCTTCGAGGAGATCGTGGGGCTCGGCGCCTCCTCGCCGCTCGTCGCCCGTCGTCTGCTCGCCGCGCTCGACGACCTCCTCGCCGCCGCCCCGGTGGCGAGGCGGAGCGCGCTCGAGGCGCAGCGGGAGCGCCTGCTGGCGAAGGCGGGCGATGCCGGCATCACGGTGCTGCCCGACGTCCAGGGGCTCGGTTCGGGCGCCGACGTCACCGTGCCGGACGGAGCCGCCGGACGCGCCGCGGCGGGCGCCTGACCGATGCTCCACGACCCGCGTCCCGCTCCCGCATCGGTCGAACTGCCGATGCGGGACCGGGCGGCTCCGAGGTGTGCTGGACCCGAAGGGCGGCTCCGCCCGACGGCGGTCGTCGGAGCACCGAGTCGCCGTGACGGAGGAGGAGGCATGATCGCAGGCGGACTGCACGGCGGGCGTGCGGCGGTCCTCGCCGCCGACCGCGTGGTGCGGGTGGGGCTCGAGCAGCCCCGTCGACCGCTGGGCGGAGCGGGAGCGCGCCGCGAGCTGTTCTCGTTCGACGACGACGCGACCGGGGGCGGTGCCCGGTGAGCGCGCGCACGCGAGGCGTCGCGGTGCTGGCGGTGGCCGGCGGTGGCGTCCTCGCCGTCCGGCGGCTGCGTCGTCGGACGGCCGGCGGGCCGGGCGAGCCGCGATCGCGGTGGCGAGCGGTCACGATCGACCGCGACCCGGAGGCGGTGATGCCGCAGGGACGCGTCCCGACGCCGCTCGACGAGCTCGGCGACGTCGTGGAGGTCTCGGTGCGCGTCGCCGCGGGAGGGAAGGGGACCGAGCTCCGGGCCCGCCTCCGAGCGCCCGAGCCGGCGGGTGCGGCGTCCGCCGCGGCCCGGCTGTCCGGCGACGACCCGCGACAGCGGGTCCGCGCGGCGCTGCGGGAGGCCAAGCAGCTGATCGAGGTGGGAGAGGTCCTGCGCGTCGACCCGACGCCGCACGGCCGGAGGAGGACGACTCCGACCGGGGCCGCCGTGGAGGCGGCGGCGGAGCGCGCCGCGGGGGAGGGAGTGCTGTGAAGGCGCTGTGCTGGACCGGAGTGAACGAGACCGCCGTCGAGACGGTCGACGACCCGCGCATCCTCAACGATCGCGACATCATCCTGAAGGTGCGGCTGAGCACGACGTGCGGCTCCGACCTGCACCTGCTCGGCGGCTACATCCCCTCGATGCGCGCCGGGGACGTGCTCGGGCACGAGTTCATGGGGGAGGTCGTCGAGGTCGGCGCGGCCGTGCGGAACCACCGGGTGGGCGACCGGGTCACGGTGTGCTCGTTCATCGCCTGCGGTCGGTGCTGGTACTGCGCGAGAGGGCTGTTCTCGCTCTGCGACAACGGCAACCCGAACCCGGGTCTGACCGACCTCATGTGGGGATCGGCGATCGGCGGCTGCTTCGCGTACAGCCACGCCCTCGGCGGGTTCGCTGGCAGTCACGCCGAGTACGTCCGCGTCCCGTACGCGGATCAGGGAGCGTTCACCGTGCCGGACGGGGTCTCCGACACGGCGGCCCTGTTCGCCTCCGACGCGGCGCCGACCGGCTGGACCGGGGCGGACGGCGCGGGCATCACCCCGGGCGACACCGTCGCGGTCTGGGGCGCGGGCGGCGTCGGCCAGATGGCCGCCCGAGGGGCGATGCTGATGGGCGCCGAGCAGGTGATCGTGATCGACCGGCTGCCCGAGCGGCTGCAGCAGGTGCAGCGGTACATCGGCGCCGAGACCCTCGACCACACGAAGGACGACGTCGTGGCCGAGCTCAAGGAGCGCACCGGCGGCCGAGGTCCCGACGTCTGCATCGAGGCGGTCGGGATGGAGGCCCGCAGCACCGGGCCCGCGTACCTCTACGACCGGATCAAGCAGCAGCTCCGGCTGCAGACCGACCGGCCGACGGCGCTCCGGGAGGCGGTCTACGCCTGCCGGAAGGGCGGCAGCCTCTTCGTGCTCGGCGTCTTCGGCGGCGCGATCGACAAGTTCCCGATGGGTGCGCTCATGAACAAGGCGCTCACCGTCCGGGGCGCCCAGCAGCACGGGCAGCGCTACATCCCGCGGATACTGCAGCACATCGCGGACGGCGAGCTCTCGACCGAGCACCTGGCCACGCACGTCATGTCCCTCGACGACGGACCGCGCGGGTACCGGATGTTCAAGGAGAAGCAGGACGGCTGCGTCCGCGCGGTCTTCCGGCCGGACGGGGCCGCCACCCCGGCCCGCTGATCTGCGCTCGTCGACCGAGCGGGCGGAGGATCCGGGCGCTCGCGACCGTCGGCCGCGGCGGAGCCGCTCCACCGTCTCGACCGCCCGCGACCGGAGGTCGTGCGGGCGGCCCGGCAGTCGTCGACGCCGCCTCGATCGACGTCGCCGCCGCGCTCCAGCCGGGCGCGCGTCTGCTCGGCGGTCTCGCGGCTGACGCCCGCCGCGTCATGCGCGGTGGGCGGCGCGGTCCCGGTGCGGATCGTCGCTCGGCGCGTCGACGGCACCCGCCGCCGCATGCGCGGCGGCGCCGTCGTGGCCCCGCGGGGGATGGGCGCGCTCGAGCTTCGCGCCCTCCACGTCGACGTCCGGCAGCAGCCGGTCGAGCCACTTCGGGAACCACCACGCGGCGTCGCCGAGCAGGCGCATCACGGCGGGGATGAGCAGCATCCGCACGATGAACGCGTCGACCAGCACGCCGAAGGCGAGCCCGAAGCCGATCGGCCGGATGGTGGACGAGTCGGAGAACACGAAGCCCGAGAAGACCGACGTCATGATGATCGCCGCCGCGGTCACGACGGCGCGGCCCGCGTGCACGCCGTGCTGCACGGCGAGCTTCGCCGGCACGCCGTGCGCGTAGGCCTCGCGCATGCCCGAGACGAGGAAGAGCTGGTAGTCCATCGCCAGCCCGAAGAGGATCCCGACCTCGATGATCGGCAGGAAGCTCAGGATCGGCGCCGGGTCGTGCACGCCGAACACCTGGTGCAGCCAGCCGAACTGGTAGATCGCGGTCAGCCCGCCGAAGGTCGCGAGCAGCGACAGCACGAAGCCGATCGTCGCCGTGATCGGCACCAGGAAGGACCGGAACACCAGGATCAGGATGAGGATCGAGAGGCCGACGACGACGCCGACGTAGAGCGGCAGGACCGCGCCGAGCTTCTCCGAGATGTCGATGTTCGCGCTCGCGTTGCCCGCGACCCCGAGCCCGACGCTCCCGCGGTCGGTCTGCACCGGCGAGAGGTCGCGCAGGTCGTGCACGAGCTGCTCGGTCGACTCGCTCGACGGGCCGCCGGTCGGGACGACCTGGAAGGCCAGCACGCGGTCGTCCTTCGAGCTGCCGATCGGCGCGACGGCCGCGACGTGGTCCTGCGCGGCGATCCGCTCGCCGATGGCGACCTCCTGCTGCAGCAGCGCGGTGCCGGTCGCCCGCTCGGGCAGGTCCGCGACGACCAGGAGGGGGCCGTTCTGCCCCTCCCCGAACCGCTCGCCGGTCACCGTGTACGCCTTGTACTGCGTGGAGTCCTCCGCCTCCGACGAGCCGACCGGCAGGCCGAGGCGCATGTGCATCGCGGGGAGCGCGATGACCGCCAGCACCGCGACGCCGGCCACGAGGGTGACCACCGCGCGCCACGCGGGCATCGGCCTGGTGGGCTCCCGCACGGCGCCCGGGGCGCCGAGCGCGCCGAGCGCGGCGCGCTCGGCGCGCCGCAGGACCCGCATCCCGACGAAGGACAGCAGGGCGGGGATCAGCGTGATCGCGACGAGGATCGCGACGGCGACCGCGACGCCGCCGACGGTGCCCATCAGCCCGAGGAACGGGATGCCCGTGATGTTCAGCGCGAGCAGCGCGACGATGACGGTGGTGCCGGCGAACACGACCGCGTTGCCGGAGGTGCCGTCGGCGAGCCCGATGGACTCGTGGAGCCCGACCCCCTGCTTCAGCTGCCGCCGGTGCCGGTTGATGATGAAGAGCGAGTAGTCGATGCCGACCGCGAGCCCGAGCATGACGGCGAGCACGGGCGTGACGGACACGAACTCGACGACGCCGGAGAAGGACAGGGCGCCGAGGATCGCGACGCCGACCCCGAGCAGCGCGCTCACCAGCGGGAGCACCGCGCCGATGACCGTGCCGAGCACCAGGACCAGCACGACCGCCGCGACGAGCAGGCCGACGACCTCGCCCGGGCCGACGACGGAGGGGATGCCCTGCGCGATCTCGTTCGAGATCAGCACGCGCACGCCGGGGATGTCGGCGCGCTCCGCGTCCGCGGCGATCCGGGTCTTCAGCGTCTGCGCCACCTCGGTGGTCGGCTTCGTGAAGGCCACGGTCGCGAGCGCGGTGCTGCCGTCGGTGCTGACGAAGCGGATGTCCTTCGACAGGGTGAGCAGCCGCTGACCCAGCTCGAGCTCCGTCCGGTTCGTGTCGAGGGTCTTCCGGCCGTCGGTGATCTTCCGCTGCTGCGCGTCGATCGTCTTCTGCTGCGCGTCCAGCTGCGCCTGCGCCGCGTCGAGCTGCGGCTGCGCGGCGGCCAGCTGCCCGGCGGCCTTCGCCTGCGCCTCCTGCTGGTCGAGCTGCTTCTGGCCCGCGTCGAGCTGCTTCTGCCCCGCGTCCAGCTGCTGCTGGCCGTCGTCCAGCTTCTTCGCGCCGTCGGCGAGCTGCTGCCGTCCGTCCGAGAGCGTGCTCCGCTGGTCGTCGATCCGCTGCTGCGACGTGAACGGGTCCACCGCGCGACGCACGCCGTCGAGGTCGCCGACGCGCCGCAGGAACGATGCGATCTCCGCCTTCTGGTCGCCGTCGAAGGCGCCGGCGCCGGTCCGCTGGAACACGATCGAGCCGGACCCGCCGCTCGCGGAGGGGAACTCCCGGGCGAGCTCGTCCGTCACGCGCGTCGTGGCCGTGCCGGGGATCGAGATCGCGGTCGAGATCGCGCCGCCGAACAGCGCGTAGCCGCCGCCGCCCAGGGCGAGGACGAGCACCCAGGCGATGACGACGAGCCAGCGCCGGCGCGCGGCGAAGCGGCCGAGGCGGTAGAGGAGTCCGGCCATGCCGTTGCGTCCCTTCCTTCAGGTCTCCGCGGGGCGGAGGCTCGGTTCGGGATGCGGCGGCGGATCCCTGACGTGGTTCGAGTGACGCTCAGGTGAGCAGGTAGCCGGAGCGCAGGCTGTGCACGAGGTGCGACAGGAGGCGCTCCCACTCCGCTCGGGAGGCGTCGTCGACGCGCCCCGCGGTGCGGGCGATCCAGTGCTTGGCGATGACGGACGTGCCGTGCATGAGCGAGCCGACCAGCAGCTCGACGTCGAGCGGGTCCGCTGCGGGGTGGCGGCGCCCGACCTCGAGCAGCAGGCGGGCCTCGACGCGGGAGAACGCGGCGGCCGCGAGGTCGGCGGCGTGCGCGTCGGCCGCGGCCGGGCCGCCCGTGACCTGCACCATCGTCGCGATCGCCGTCGGCAGGTCGGAGGCGTGCATCACCGCGGCGAGCTCGTCGAACATGGACGCCCGGCTGCCGTCGCTCTCGCGCATGCGCGAGACCGAGTCGAGGAAGTCGTCGACCACCACCGCCAGGGTCTCGGCGCAGACCGCGAGCAGCACGTCGTCGACCGACGCGAAGTGGTTGAACACCGTCCGCCGCGCCACGTCCGCGCGCTCCGCGAGCTCGTCCACGCTGAACCGGGGACCGCTGCGCTCCGCGATGAGCGCCCGCGCGCTGTCGAGGATCGACGCCCGGGTCCGAGCGCGCAGCTCGGATCGGCGATCGCGGGTGGCCAGGGACACGCTCGATACTCTAAGTGCAACGATGCACGGAGTGCAGCGAGCGCGCCCGTGCTCATCATCCGCTCAGGCGGTCGTCCACCTCGAGGACCCAGGGGCTCACGGCATCGAGCCGATCGAGCCGATCGAGCCGATTGAGCACGCTGCGCTGATCGTCGTTCGGCAGGGCGGCCGCGAGTACGAGGAGGCGGATCGCCGTGCCCCGGCCGGCTGTCCGGCACCGTGCGGCGCGGTCCCGGTCAGCGGAAGGCACGGGCCGAGCGCGCATACCCCCGTGGGGTGTCTTGCTAGGTTCGCCGGCGGTCGTCGCACCCCCGTCGACCTGGACCACCACCCCTCGGTCCCACTCGAGCACCTCGAATGCGCCCATGACGATCCGTTCTGCCCACCGACCGCCCCGTCCCGTCGACCCGTCGCGCACGCGACGGCGCCGCGCGCTCCTCGCCGCAGCACTGCTCGCCGTGGCGCCGAGCGCGATCTCCCACAGCGAGCCGGCGCTCGCACACGTCGCTCTGGACCTCGAGGTCCCCGCCGACGCCGGATCCGCGGGAAGCGACGCGGGGGAGCAGTCGTACACCGTGCCCGCGACCGCGGAGCCGCCGAAGGTCGATCGCACCGCGGAGGTGACGATCGTCCAGCCGTCGGCGCCGGCGTGGGTCCTGCCCGCGGCCGGTGCGCTGCGTGACGGCTTCGGACCCCGCCCGGACGCTCCGGTCGCCGGAGTGGGCGCGTACCACCACGGGCAGGACATCGGCGCCAGGTGCGGGGCGGAGGTGCGGGCCGCCGCCGGCGGACGAGTGGTCCAGGCGGGCTGGGACGGCACGTACGGCAACTGGATCCTGCTGCAGCACGCCGACGGGGTGCAGACCGGCTACGCGCACGCGGAACGGCTCCTGGTGCACGTCGGGCAGCGGGTGAAGGCGGGCGCGGTGATCGCCGCCGCCGGCTCCACCGGAGCGTCCTCCGGGTGCCATCTGCACTTCGAGGTCCGCGTGCACGACACCGCGGTGGATCCCGTCGCGTTCATGCGCACCCGGGGCGTCCGACTCGGCTCCCGCTGACGCCGTCGCGTCGGTCGAGCACCGCCCCGCACCCGCGAGCGTGCAGGGCGTCGGTGTCCTCGCGGCCTCCTGCACCGGCGGGCTCCGGGGCGATGGGAGGCGTGCGGGCCCCCGGGGACGAGCGGCCCGCAGCCGTGCACCGAGGCAGGAACGGGCCCAACGGTCGGGCGCCGGGTCGGCCGGCGGGGCAGCGCCGGCCCGCCTCAGCCCTCGGGCAGCAGCCGTCCGTCCTGCAGCGTCAGCACGCGGTCGGCGCGGTCGCGGACGCCCGGGTCGTGCGTGGAGACGAGCATCGTCATCCCCGTCGACCGGGACAGGTCGTGCAGCAGCGACAGGATCTGGGTGCCCGTGTCGGAGTCGAGCTGCCCGGTCGGCTCGTCGGCGATGAGCACGGACGGGGCGGCGGCCAGCGCGCGGGCGATGGCGACGCGCTGCTGCTGCCCGCCCGACAGCTCGCCCGGTCGCTGACGCGCGTGACCGCCGAGCTGCACGAGCTCGAGCAGCTCGGCCACCCGCCGGTCGCGCTCGGCGGGCGGCGTGCGGCGCATGCGGAGGGGGAGGCCGACGTTCTCCGCCGCGGAGAGGACCGGCACCAGCCCGAACGTCTGGAACACGAACGCGATCGTGTCGCGGCGCAGGTCGGTCCGGCCGTCGTCGTCGAGAGCCGTGACCTCCCGGCCGTCGACGACGATCCGGCCCGCCGTCGGCCGGTCCAGCCCGCCGAGGCAGTTCAGCAGCGTCGTCTTCCCCGACCCGGACCGGCCGATCAGGGCCACGAACTCTCCGGCCTCGACGCGGAACCCGACGTCCTCGAGCGCGTGCACCTCGCCGGCCGCCGAGGGGAACGTGCGGGTCAGGCCCGCCACCTCGATCGCGCTCATCGCTCGTCCTCCCCGTCGTCGGACCAGACGCCGAGGTGGTCGCTCTCCAGCTCGAGCCGCACCCGGTCGCGCAGGCCGAGCGCCCGTCGGTAGGCCGCGGGCACCTGCATCCGCCCGACCCGGTCGATCAGCGCGTACTCCCGCGCGGGACCTCCGGCATCGCGTCGCAGGACCTCGGAGGAGGTGCGGCCGTCGCGGATCGCGACCGTGCGGCGCACCTGCGAGGACACCTCCGCGTCGTGCGTGACGATCACGACGGTCGTGCCGAGGGACGTGTTCACCTCGCGCAGGGCCGCGAACACCTCGTCGCCGGTCGACCGGTCGAGCTCGCCCGTCGGCTCGTCCGCGAACAGCACCTTCGGGCGGTTGCCGAGCGCGGTCGCGATCGCCACCCGCTGCTGCTCGCCTCCCGACAGCTCCGCCGGGCGCCGGTGCGCCTTCTCGGCGAGCCCGAGCGCGTCGAGCAGCTCCATCGCGCGGGCGGTGCGCTCCGCTCGCCGGACCCCGACGACGGCCATGGGCAGCTCGACGTTCTCGGCGGCGCTGAGGAACGGCAGGAGGTTGCGCGCGGTCTGCTGCCAGATGAAGCCGACGGTGTCGCGCCGGTAGCGCAGGCGCTGCCGCGACGTCATGGCGAGCAGGTCCCGGCCCGCCACCCGCGCCCGGCCGGCGGTGGGGGCGTCGAGACCGGAGAGCACGCCGAGCAGCGTGGACTTGCCGGAGCCGGACGCCCCGACGATCGCGACGAGCTCGCCCTCGTCGACGAGCAGGTCGAGCCCCTGCAGCGCCTGCACCTCGACGTCGTCCGTCTGGTAGATCCGCACGAGGCTGTCGCACACGATCAGCGCGTCGGCGCCGTAGTCGTCGTCGGTCATCCCTGTCCTCCCACTCGCAGCACCTCCGAGAAGCGGTCCCGCCGCCACGTGACCGCCTCGACCGCGACCGTCGCCGCGAGCACGACCACGGCGCCGCCGAGCACGGCGCCGAGCACCGGACCGGAGATCACGACCGGCGGATCGAAGCGCCCACCGGTGAGTGCGGCCAGCACCAGCGCCGGATCGAACACCTCCGCGGCGACGACGCCGATCGCCGCGCCGCCGGCGAGCCCGCCGACCACGAGGGGCGCGAGGTCCGCGACGAGCAGCCACCAGCCGATCCGCCGCCGCATGCCGAGGGTGCGCAGCAGACCGAGCGTGCGTCGGCGGTCCGGAGCCCCCGCGAGGACGCCCGCCGACAGCGCGGCCAGCGCGAAGAGGCCGAGCAGCCCGGCGGCGAGCAGCGTCGCGGACCGGGTGCCGACGACGAGCGGGCCGGCGCGCTGGGCCGCGAGCCAACCGGTTCGCGTGAGCACGCGATCGGCGGGCACGCCGGCTGCGCTGAGCGCGCTCCCGGCACCGGGACCCATGACGAGCGCCGTCGTCGGCCGCAGCCCGGGGGCGCGCGCCTCGAGGGCCTCCAGGTCGACGAAGACGAAGGGACCCTGCCGGTACCCGCTCGGGCCGTCGGGGACGACGCCGACCGCTCGGGCCGGGACGACGCCGGAGTCGAGCTGCAGCTGCAGGGTGCTGCCGACCATGCTGCGGGCGGTCTCGGCGTCCACGACGACGGGTACCCGCGGACCCGCGCCGCGCAGTCGTCGGAGCACGGCGGCGGTGCCGGGGGAGGACGCGGGGAGCGCTGCGACGACGGCGGGGTACCCGCGGTCGACGGCGAGCAGCGTGGCGGTCGTGCTCGTCGTCCGCAGGTCGACGCTGGTGCCGGGGAGCGCGACGAGGGAGGCCGCGCCGGTCACGCCGGGAGCGGCCCGGAGCCGGGCGGCGTCGACGGCGCTCGCGGCGCGGGCGTCCGCGCCGACGCGGTCCCACGACGCGTCCTCCTGACCGGCGTCGACCGCGGCGACGAGCATGCCGTCGTTCAGCGCGAGGCCGGACGCGATGCAGACCGCGAGCAGCGCGAGGGCGGAGCGGGTGCGCCGCGCCCGAGCCGCGACGAGCACGCCTGCGACCCCGCGGGAGCGCCGGAGGAGCAGCGCCGCGCCGCTCACGACGGGCGGGAGCAGGCGCAGCACGACGACGGTCGCGGCGGCCGCGAGGAGCAGCGGTGCGATCACCAGCAGCGGGTTCGGCCGCGACCCGCTCAGGCCGCCGCCGGCGCCGAGCACGAGGACCGCGACGACCGCGACCAGCACCAGTCCCGCCTCCGCGGCGATGCGCCGTGCCGTCCGCACGCGGCGGAGCCGCAGCCGGTCGGAGCGGTTCGCGGGCGCGCGCCGCACCGCGCTGCCCACGGCGGTACGAGCGAGCTGCACCGGCGTCGCCAGCAGCGCCACGACGGCGATCAGCACCGCGCCGAGCGGGACGGGCGCGCGGAGCAGCGCGGCCGCGACGGCTCCGGCGACGAGCACGACCGCGGCGGACTCGACGAGCGCCGGGGCGGCCACGGCCGGCACGGCGGCGCCCCGGGCCCGCTGCAGCAGGGTCTCGTCCCGTCGCCGAGCGGCGATCAGCCCGCCGAGCAGCACGATCGCGACCGCCGCGGTGCCGAGCACCCCCGCGCTCAGCAGCGCGAACTGCGCGGTGGCGCTGCGCGCCTGGCGCTCCGCGCGCGCGACGGCTTCCGGCAGCTCCGAGCGCAGGGTCAGCCGATCGCCGCTGCCGCCCTGCAGCGGATCGGGGTTCGCGCGCAGCATCGAGACCGACCTCGCGACGGCCGGCGCGGACGCCGAGGACAGCCGCGACGCCGCGACGTGCATCCGGAAGACGGCGGTGAAGGGGCCCTGCGCCTCCGCTGCGGCGGCGACGCCCGCGGCGTCCGCGAGGGCGACCACCTGCAGCGGCGGCGAGGTGCCGTTCCGGTTCTCCTGCGCGCGCCACACCGGGCCGGCGTCGGTCCACGGCGACGGACCGTCGACCGGCACCCGGTCCACGATGCCGGTCACCCGCAGCCGGAGGGAGGTGCCGCGTCGGAGTCCCTGCTCGCGGGGCACGTCCAGCACGCTGCCGACCCGCAGCGACGTGGCGGTCGCGACCGCCTGCGACACCACGACGTCCGCGACCCCGCTGCGGACGGGGGAGGCCGGCAGCGCACCCGAGCGCAGTCGGACCGCGTCGGGTCGGGTCAGGAGCGCGACCCGCACGCCGATCGGACCGTTCTGCAGCTGCGGGCGCGTGTCCGCGAAGGTGAGGCGCACCTCCGGTCCGAAGGCCGCGACGGACGCGGGATCCGTGACCGCCCGCACGGCCGGCGGCAGCTGCGCGCGCAGGGCCCGGCTCCGCGCGCCCACCTGGGACGGGTCGACGAGGATCGGCCCGGTGCCGAGGGAGGTGATCCCGACCTGCGACCGCACGACGACGTCGCCGTCTGCCCCCTCGGCGGCCACCGCCTGCCGCACCGCCCGGTCGAGCGTCGTGGCGAGCAGGCGGGGCGCGCCGATCGCGCTGACCAGCGCCAGCGTCGTGAGGAGGGCGAGCACCACCAGCAGCGGCAGGTCGCGCGCCGAGAGGCGCCGCTGCACGAGCAGCGCGAACCGCAGCGCCTTCACGCGTCCCCCTCGCGGAGGATCGAGGCCGGATCGAGTCCGCGGAACGTCCGGATGATCAGCAGGGCGGCGAGCAGCGCCGCCAGCACCGCGCCGCCGATCAGCAGGAGCAGCTGTGCGACGGGCAGCACCACCAGCGGCACCGGCACCGGGCGGGCGCCGTCGGGGCCGACGACGAGGTGCGACGCGGCGACCTCCCCGAGCAGCACGCCGAGCCCGAGCCCGAGCAGGGCCCCGACCGCGACCCGCATCGTCGCCTCGGCGGTGAGCATGCGCTCGAGGACCCCGCGACGCAGGCCGATCGCGCGCAGCTGCGCCACCTCGCGCCGCCGGGCGTCGAGCGACGCGACCACGTCGACCCCGAAGCCGATGAGGCCCAGCGCGACCGCGGCCGCGAGCAGCAGGTGCAGCGTCTGCGTGGTCGCGAGGCGCAGCGGGCCGGAGGTGAGCCGCTCCGCGAGCGCGACCGCCCCGTCGGCTCCGGGGGCGGCGCGGCGGTGCGCGGCGAGGTAGGCGTCCACCCGGTCCGGGGCGACGTCCACCCACCACTGGTCCGCCTGCGGCAGCGCGTCGCCGGACTGGATCAGGAACAGGGAGAGCGAGCGCTGGTCGACGACCGCGACGTCCGGCGCCGGCGCCTCCGAGGGCGCGCCGCCGCTGCCGGGCACCCGGGTGACGACTCCGGCGACGTCGCACGGCACGAGCACGCTCCCGAAGTCGAGCGCGAAGGAGGCGCCCGGGTAGGCCTGCACGGACTGGAGGAGGTGCCGCGTCCAGACGCTGCGCACCCCGGCGACCGGCTTCCAGCCCACGACGGCGGCGGTCAGCGGGTTCGACCGCAGGTCGCTCTCGACCGGCAGCGCGAGCCCGCCGCGCAGATCCCCGGTCGCGCCGACCGTCGTCCAGCCCGCGGGGATCCGCAGCGGCGTCCCGCCGGCGTCGAGCGTCACGAGCTCCAGCGGCGGGTCCACCGCGACGTTCCCCCGGTAGGCGACCGGATCGGCGACGAGCACCTGCAGCTGCAGCCCGACGAGGCGCATGCCCGACGCGGGGATGCGGCCGCCGAGGACGTGCCGCTCGGCGTCGACGGCGGCGAGGCCGAGCTCGACGGTGGAGAGCAGCCCGTCCGAGCCCTCCAGGACCGCCCGCACCTCCGCCGCGGCGCCGGGGATCGTGGTCTCCGCGCCGCCGACGCGGACCACGGCGCGCAGCCGGCTCGCTCCGCCGGGCAGCTCGACGCCGGTCACGGCGGGCGCGCTCGTGCGCAGGCGGCCGATCGCCGCGCCGCCCTCCTCGCGGTTGCGCCCCCGGTCGAGCATGGCCCGCGCCGCGCCCGTGAGACCCAGCACGGTCGCGCTGCCGAGCGCCGCCGTCGGCTGGTCGGGTGCGTCCGCGCCGGGCGTGCGCACGTCCGCCTCCCTGCGGAGCGCCGGCTGCGGTGCACCGAGCGCGCCGTCGGCGAGTTCGGCCGACTGCGACGCGAGCCCGTCCACGTCGGCCGGGACGCGGACCGGGGCGCCGACGGCCAGCGCGGACTGGTCGAGCTGCGACCGCCGCCAGGTCGCCTCGGTGATCGCGCCGAAGGCGCCCGTGCCGATCGCGATCGTCACGAGCAGGACGGTGGCGGTGGCACGGGCGGAGCGCCGGCTCAGCTCCCAGCCCACCAGCGCGCTCACCGCGCCCCTCGCCCGGCGCGAGACGACCTCGCCGGCACGACCGACGAGCGGCACGAGGCGGAGGGCGACGAGCGCGCCCGCCAGGACCAGTGCGGCCGGAGCGGCGACGAGGACCGGGTCGATGCCGGAGGACGGGTCCACGCGACGGGTGACGAGCTGCTGGCCGAGCACGACCGCCAGCACGAGGAGCACGAGGTCGGCGCCGCTGCGCATGATCCCGGTGCCTCGCGACGGCCGCGCGGCGATCCGTTCGGCAGGACGCAGCCGGGGGAGCAGGCGCACGGCCAGGACCGCGACGACCACGCCGGCCCCGGTGAGCCACGACCCGCTCGACGGCGGCGTCGGCGCACCGCGGACGGCGGAGGCGATCCCCGCGCCCGCCGGCACGCCCAGCACGAGCGCGACGGCCGCGGCCGCCAGCGCCTCCCACGTCGCGAGCAGCGCGAGCTGCGCGCGGCCGGCCCCGCGCGCGGCGAGCAGCGCGCGCTCGTCCGCCCGTGCCGCGTCGAGCAGCAGCGCGGCCTGCACCAGCACCACCATCGCCAGCACGACGAGGAGCAGACCCGCGACCGCCGCGGTGGTCCGCGTGATCTGCAGCGGACCGAGCACCCCCGCCACCACGGTGTCGAGCGACGTCTGCGCGTTGACGCTCTCGGCCGCCTCGCCCGCGCGGACCGCCACGGTCTGGTCGATGGAGGACAGCCGCTCGGCGAGCGCGCGGAGCGCCGTGACCGACGTCCGGGAGAAGTCGGGGTCCGCGGTGATGACGACGCGGCTCGGGCCGACGCCGGCCGCGTCGAGCGCGCCCGGGGCGACGATCAGCGGGCCGACCACGTCGACCGGGTCGCCGTACGGGTCGTCCGGGTCGACGTGGATCGGGTCGTTCCCGATGCCGCTGAGGGGGTCGATCGACCAGACGGGCCCGTCGAGGTCGACCGGGCGGTACAGCGCCGCCACCCGGGCGCGCAGGTCGACGCCGTCGATCCGGAGGGGCAGCGTCGACCCGACCGCGACGCCCAGCACGGCCGCCCCCGCCGCCGGGACCGCCACCGGGACGGCGCCGCCGGTCGTCGCCGCGGCGGGCCACCGGCCCGCCGTGACCGTGAAGGCGCGGGCCGGGAACTCGGCGAGGTAGGGTCGGGCCGCGCCTCCCGGGCCGGCGCCCTCGCCCGTGACCGACACGGCGACGACGCTCGAGGAGCTGCGCGCGGCGTCGCCGAGGACCCGTGCCGAGGCGGACTCCGCCGCGCGGACGGTGCGCGCGACCGAGCCGAGCGGGCGATCGGCCACGATCGTCAGAGCGGTGTCGGACGCGGTCGTCATCGCCTGCCGGACGCCGTTCTGCTCGGCGGCGGCGAGCAGGGCCGGGAACGCGGCGGCCAGCGCCACGGCCACGAGCTGCACGACCAGGACCAGGACGACGAGTCGCCGATGACGATCCGCGCCGCGTCGCGCAGTGAGCGTCGTCCACGATCGCATGCAGCCCCGATGCTACGGGGCCGCGCACCATTCGCGCCGGTCGGCGTCCTCCTCCTCTTCTCATCGCGGTGCGGGCGCTCGTGCTGCTCGAGCACGGAGCGCTGGGGACCGCCGGCGGATCCACCTCGGCGACGGCCGAGCAGCGGTTCGGGTGCGCGTCGCGGGCCCGCAGGGACGGCGGTTGGCGCGGAGTGGATCACGAGCTCCACCAGGTCCTGCGCGAGCCGCCGTCGGGTCCGTCAGGGCCGGGAGCGCCGACTCCCCGGCGCCGAGGATCACCGCGACGAGCCCGACGAGCCGGGGGTCCGATGTGCATCCCGCATCGACGAACACCACCCCCAGGGGTGTCCCCGGTCCGGTTCAGCGGTGCCTACGGTGTGCCGACACCTACGGAAGCGAGGACCACATGGCCGCAGATGACGACTCCATCGTCGATCGAGCCCACCGCGTGCATCACAGCCTGGAGGGAGCCGGCGACTCCGCGCGAGTGCAGGCGGCGGTCGGTGGACCGTGCCCGGACTGCGGCGAACGCGTCGAGCTGGTCCTGCACGCCGACTCCTCGTCGTTCTCCTGCGGCTCCTGCGGCGCGAGGTTCACGATCCCGAGCTGAACGGCCGATGGCTGCCGGTCGCGGTAGGGCCGGCCGGTCGCTGCAGCATCGGGGCGGCACCGCCGGGGGAGCCGGGGTGCATCGGAGCCGGCGGCGCTGCCGCGGATGCCGAGCCGCGCGGGTCGTCGACCCGCCTCAGAACCGCCGCTGCTCGCGGAGTCGATGCGGCCGGTGATCGGGGTCGATCCCGATCCCGTAGGCGGGAGCGGCCCAGATCCGCTGCAGTCGGGTGATGCGCTCGGTCCGGTGGCGGCGGATCCGGCCCGCGGGCCGGGTGGCCCCGCCTGCCTCGGCGCGCCAGGTCTCGAGGGCGTCCGCCGTCGCCGCCCACAGCGCCGGCGCACCGGCGAGGTCGTCCAGCCGCGCGTCGCCGGCATCGAGCCCGAGGTGCTCGGACCACAGCTCGCGGCGGAGCTCGCGGGCGAGGAGCCGCGGTGAGTCGTCGGCCTCGGCCTCGCCCCCTGAGGCGGATGTGGTGTCCAGGACCGCGCACGTCAGCTCGCTGTCGGTGGTCCACGACCTCCGGTTGAAGTTGTCGGATCCGACCGTGAACCACACGTCGTCGACGATGCAGATCTTCGCGTGCACGTAGACGGGCGTGCCCGCGCCGTTCTCCAGGTCGAACACGTGCACCCGGCCGGGTGCTGCGCGACGGAGCCGGTTGATCGCGCGGATCTGCCCGATCCGGCTCGGCGGGCCCGTGAGCGGGCCGTCGGAGCTGGGGTACCGGGGGACGACGGCGATCAGCTGCAGCCGGGGGTTCTTCACCATCGCCTCGGCGATGCCGTCGGCGACCTCCAGCGACCACAGGTACTGGTCCTCGACGTAGATCAGGTGCTGCGCCCGCGCGAACGCCTTCGTGTAGGCCCGAGCGATGGTGCGCTCGCCCTGCGGAGCGAACGGGAAGGGCGGCCGCTTCGCCGTGTAGGTGCGGAGCAGCTGCACGGCGTGCGGCCCGGCGGGGTCCGGAGCGGGTGCCGCCTCCGGCAGCGGCTTCGGGTGGCGGGGCATGTGCGCGAGGCGCTGCGCGAGCATCCGGAGCGGCGTGCGGCGATCGAGCGGGTGCGGGTCGTTCCACCGCTCCGCGAACACGTCCAGCAGGTCGGTCACGACCGGCCCGCGGAGCTCGAGCGCGGCATCGTGCCACGGCGGCCGGGCGCCGTAGCGGCCGTCCATCTTCAGCGCCTGCGGGTCGCCCGCGTGCTCGGCGTCGTCGCGACGGCTGTGGGAGAGGTCGAGGCCGCCGACGAACGCGACGTCGCGGTCGGCGTGATGCCGCCGGCGGATGACGAAGATCTTCTGGTGGTGCGAGCCGAACAGCGGCACCCGCTGGTCGAGCAGCACCTCGCCTCCGGCTTCGTTGACCTCCCGGCCCAGCAGCGCGTTCGAGCGGCCGCTGATCGGGCCGGAGATCTTCTCGCCGTGCGAGCGCCACACGAGCCCCCGCACCTCCACGCCCCGGCGGGCGAGGTCGGCGAGCAGTGCGCCCACGGTCGGGCCGCCCGGCAGGAGCGCCTCGTCGGGATCACCGCGCCAGTCCGTGAACCAGACCCGGTCACCGGCCTCCAGGTCGGTCAGCTCCGCGTGCAGCCGGGCGAAGTAGGGCGCGCCGTGG
Organism: Amnibacterium soli; assembly: GCF_039544415.1. Taxonomy (NCBI): domain Bacteria; kingdom Bacillati; phylum Actinomycetota; class Actinomycetes; order Micrococcales; family Microbacteriaceae; genus Amnibacterium; species Amnibacterium soli. Next base: position 84,152 of record NZ_BAABLP010000005.1, read on the forward strand.
ATCAGCGGACGGACGAGGTTGCCCTCCGACCACGTCGCGATGCCGACGTCCTCGACCGACCGGCTGGTCGCGACGCCCCGCTCCTCGCGCGTGAGGAACCACGACTCCAACCGGCCTGCGCTCATCGGTGCACTCTCGCGCACGGGTGCCGCCCGCCCACTGGGAGGACTCCGGGCCCGCGGAGACCGGAGACACGACAGGGGACGAGGACGGGTGCCCCTGGAGGGATTCGAGACCGAAATCCGCCCGCTCGAGCATGCGGAGACAGGGCGAGGACCCGGGAACACGCGGATCACGAGTCACTGGTGAGGGCCTCGATCACCCCGTTTCCGGGCAGCTGCAGTCAGCGTGCAGTCACGCTGCGATGCGGCGACCTCGACGCGAGCGCCGCGGCGCCGAGTCCGACGCGGACTCCTGCCTCCGCTCGGCGTGGGTCAGGCCATGACCGACGGCGTCGAGGCGTGCCAGTTCAGCGGCGCGATGTGCAGCTGACGCCGTGCGCCCGCTTCATCCCACGCGTGGTAGGCGATCACTGCTGTGCCGTCCTCCAGCACGAGGACCGAGTTGTGACCTGGTCCGCGCTGGCCGGTCAGCGCTCGACTCAGTACGAGGGGCAGGTCGGCGGACGCGTGCGTCCACGGACCGAGCGCCGAGGCGGCGGACGCGAAGGAGACGCCGTAGTCCGGACCTTCCCATGAGCCCCCGGAGTAGAAGAGCACGTACGAGTCGTCGCGGCGGACGACGGTGGGTCCCTCGAGCGTGTACCAGTCACCTCGGCGGCCGTACATCTCGCGGTCCGCCTCGTATCGCTGCCACAGCGCGTTGGGCGTGAGCACTGACACCGTCTCGGGCGCGAGCTCGGTCATGGACACCATCCGCCGCACTGCAAGGTGCGTACCCGGTCGCTCCGCGTCGAGCACGTCTCGAGCGAAGTACAGGTAGCGGGTGCCGTCGGCGTCGAGGAACGGTGAGGCATCGATCGCGAACGTCTCCTCCGGCGTGAGGTTCACGCCTTGGTCGACGAACGGACCGAGCGGGGAATCCGCCCGCGCGACGCGCACGTGGTGGCCCGCGATGCCGAAGCCCGCGGAGTAGTACATCCACCAGCCGCCATCCGCCTCCACCACCTCCGGCGCCCAGCAGTCGGACCCGACTGCTGGGTCGCCGATGAAGACGGTGCCGATCGAGTTCCAGCTGCGCAGGTCGGTGGAGACGAGCGCTTCGAAGGAGGCGCTGTCCCCGCGGAAGGGCTCGGGCGAGCCGTACGCGACGTAGCCGTCGGAGGTCCGAAGCAGGAAGGGGTCGGCGAAGTAGCCGTCGTACGCCGGGTCAGCCGACATGGTCGGCCTCCGCGACTCGCGCAGCGAGATCCCGGAAGACCGGAGCGGCGGCGGTCTGTACTCGGACGAGCCTGCCGTCCGGCTGCTCCTCGAGTGCCAGTAGGCCCATGCGGCGCAGGAAGGCGGTCTTCCCAGCGCTGACGTCGGCGAACACCTCGGCCTTCGCGGTCCGCTCCCCACCGGTCGGGTCGAGCAGGAACTCCTCGACGTTGCGGCCGCCGGAGGCATAGGACCAGTCGACGAAGTCGAGCAGCGGCCACCAGGTGTAGCCGCGGATGTCGAGGCCGCTGTTCCGCAGATCGAGTACTGCTCTCGCCGAGTCGGCCAGCCAGTCTGCGCGCACCGCCTCCGTGCCCTCGATGCTGGTCTCGGTCACGAGCATCGGCACCGCGTAGCGCTCCGCGAACCAGGCGAGCCGGTCACGGAGGCCGGCCGCCCAGTGGTTCACCGCGATCTGCTCGACCGAGCCGGCAACGGGGACGAGGTCCCGTGGCGTGAGGTCGGGGTAGTAGTTCACGCCCAGCAAGTCGATCGCGGGTACCTCGCGCAGGAAGCCGGCGAGCGCGACGGCGTCCGCCCCTTGCTCGAGCAGCCAGCCGTGCATCGGGTGGTCGGAGTCCACACGGCCGAGCAGCAGTTCGGTCGGCAGCGCTCCGATGGCCCGGAGCAGCTCGGCGTGCGCTTCGAGGTCGGGTTCGGTCGCGGTGTAGATCGCGGACGCCTCCACGTGCACGATCACGACGTCCGGATTCGCGACGCGAGCGGCCGCGATGCTGCGCCGGATGCCCTCGACGATGCTGAGCGCGACCGTCGTCCAGCCGGTCCAGCCGGACAACGCGGGCGGCCAGACCCCGCGCAGACCGCAGAAGGACGCGGTCGTGACCGGCTCGTTCAGCGGCGTCAGGTGCTCGACGAGGCCGCGATACCGTCCCGCGAAGGCGGCGGCGAACTCTGCGATCGCGGCGGGGTAGCCGGGATCCGCGAAAGAGCCCTCGAGCCAGGTCGGGGTGCCGTAGTGCACGAGGTCGGCGATGACCGTGAGCCCGAGGTCGCCCGCCGCATATCGGAGGCGCTCGTCGAGGACCGACCATTCGAACGTGCCTGGCGCGGTGTGCACGAGTGGCCAGTTCACGCCGTATCGGAGCGCGCTCGCGCCGAGTCCTCGAACGGAGTCGAGGTCCTCGCGCCACCGCAGGTTGTGCTCGGTGAGCTCGTGCTCGTCGAGCGGGGCCATGTCGAACCGCGCGGGCGGGTAGACGCAGGTGTCCTCGATGCCGAGGAGCCAGGTCATCGAGCCCGGAGGGAAGGCTTCGTTCATCGGCTACTTCAATCCGGTCGTCGCGACGCCCGCCACGAAGAATCGCTGCGCGAGGAAGAACGCGATCGCGAGGGGAAGGAGGGAGATCGTGGCGCCTGCGAGCAGCACCGCATGATCGGTCACGTGGGCACCGCCGAACAGGGTGAGGCCCGCCGGAAGCGTCCGCATCTCGGGCGTGCTCGTGACGATGAGCGGCCAGAGCAGGTCGTTCCAGAGCGCCATGAAGTTCAGCAGCGCGACGGTGGCGAGCGCGGGCTTCGACAGCGGCAGGATCACCTGGCGGTAGATCCGGAAGTGGCCGGCGCCGTCGATCCGCGCCGCCTCATCGAGCTCGATGGGGATGGACATGAACGACTGCCGCAGCAGGAAGATCCCGAACGCGCTCGTCGCCCGAGGGATGATCAGCCCTTGGTACGTGTTCAGCCAGCCGAGGTGGTACAGCTCGATGAAGACGGGGATCAGGGTGACCTGGAACGGCACCATCAGCGTCGCGATGACGATGATGAAGGCGATGTTGCGTCCACGGAATCGCATCCGGGCGAGCGCGTAGGCGCAGAGCGAGTCGAGCACCAGTGTCAGCAGCGTCGTGACGCCCGCGAAGATCACGGTGTTGAGCACGAGCCGGAGGAACGGCAGCTGCTCCCACACGCCGAGGTAGCCGTGCAGGCTCCAGGTCTGCGGGATCAGGCTCGCAGGGTTCTGGAACAGATCCCGCTCGGTGCGGAACGAGACCGACAGCATCCAGAGGAACGGCACGACGGCGACGAGCACGCCGACGCCGATGACGACCCATTTGACGGTGGCGCCCGCTCGGGCGGGGGCGGTGCTGCGCCGCGGCAGCCGGGAGGCGTCAATCGACATCGTCGTACCTGAATATCCGGAGCTGAATGAGGGAGATGAGCATGATCAGCGCGAACAGCACCCACGAGATCGCCGAGGCGTAGCCCGTCCGGTAGTTGACGAAGCCCTCGCGGAACACCTCGGTGACGAGGGTGTCGGTAGCGAACAGCGGGCCGCCTCCGGTCATGACGTAGACGAGGTCGAACAGCTGCAAGGACTGGATCGTGAGGATCAACGTCGCGAAGAGCAGCGTCGGGCGGATGCTCGGCAGCGTGATGTACCGAACGAGCTGCCAGTCGCCGGCGCCGTCGAGCCGGCCGGCCTCGAACCGCTCGGCCGGGACGCCCTTGAGACCACCGAGCAGGATGATCATGACGAACCCGAGGTTCTTCCAGATGTCGACGAAGATCACGGCGGGCAGCGCGAGCGACGTCGACTGCAGCCAGTCCACGGCGGGCGACCCGAGCGCTTGCGAGACACCGGCGACGAGGCCGAGCTGCGGGTCGAGCAAGAAGCGCCAGACGAGGCCGATGGAGGTGAGGGACACGATCGTCGGGAAGAAGAACGCCGAGCGGACGACCTTGGTCACCACGGAGTCGCGGAGCAGGCCGATCGCGAGCGCCAGTCCGAGCACGATCAGGACGCCGACCGAGACGACGGTCAGCTCGAGGGTGTTCACCAGCGCGTTCCAGAACTGCGGGTCCTTCGTCAGCGCCACGTAGTTGCCGAGGCCGACGAAGGGCTGCACGGCGGCGCCGATGGTCCAGTCGTGGAGGCTGTACCAGAACGACACGATGATCGGGTAGATCACGAAGACGCCGAGGATCGCGAGGCTCGGCGCCATGAACAGCCAGGCCGGCTGCCAGCGGATGCGGCGGCGCGGGCGCGGCCTCGCGGGGGCGGCCCGGGTGGCGGACGGCGCAGCGCCGCCCTCCACCCGGACCGGGGTTCCGACCGTCATCAGGACGAGCAGCCCGTGAGCGCGTCGATGGTCCTGCCTGCGGCGGACGTCTGCGCCGCGACGTCCTGCCCGCGAGTGATCTTCCCGATCAGTGGCACGTAGCCGTTCGCGTCCACCTGGGTCGCCTGCGGCACCTGGGGCAGGTAGAGACGAGCATCCGGCACCTGCTCCGTGAAGGTGGAGATGATCTCGTTCGCCTTCAGATCGGGGTCATCCGCGAGGTCCGTGCGGAGGGTCGGGAAGCCGGTCTGCAGGGAGAACTGCTTCTGAGCCGTCTTGCTGGTCCAGTACGCGAGGAACTCCTGCGCCTGCTGCGGGTACTTGGTCTTCGAGGAGATCGCGAGCGGCGCGGTCGAGCCGAGCGTCACGCTCTTTCCGTCGGTACCGGTCGGGACCGGGGCGAGACCGAGGTCGATGCCTGCCGACTTGTACCCGGGCGCGGCCCAGGGGCCGTTCAACTCCATCGCCGCCTTGCCGGCGGAGAACAGCGAATCGGCCTCCGCGCCGGTGAGGCCGACGGGGGAGATCTTGTCCTTCGCGACGAGATCGGCCCACGGCTTCAGGCTCGCCTGGCCCTGCGAGGTCTGCAGCACGCTGCAGCTCTTGGAATCGACGATGTCGCCACCCTGCAGCCACTGCAGGATCGGCCACATCTGAATCGTCTGGTTGTCCGCCAGCACGAGGCCGTACTGCTTCTTCGCCGGATCCGTCAGCTTCTTCGCGTCGGCCTGGAAGTCCGCGACCGTCTTCGGCGGGGAGGAGATGCCGGCGGCCGCGAAGAGCTTCTTGTTGTAGTAGAGGCTCAGCGTGGCGTAGTTCGCGGGAACCGCGTAGAGCTTGCCGCCGTAGGTGTACTCCTTGATCAGCGCGGGCGCGATCTTGTCGACGTTGATCCTGCTGTCGCCGCTCCCGGTCGCCGTGATCGGCAGGACCGAGTTCGTCTTCACGTACTGAGCGATCGCGTTCGGGTCGGAGCTCGGCGCGGCGATGTCCGGGCCGCTCCCGGTGAGCCAGGCGGAGGGCAGCTTCTGCGTGATCGTGTCCCAGGGCTGCACGGACATCGACACCTGGATGTTCTTGTGCGAGGCGTTGAAGTCCTTCACGATCTTGGCGTACCCGGGGCGGTCCCCGCCGGTGAAGCCGGTCCAGACCGTGAGCTCGACCGGGCCGCTGCTCGACGGCGAGCCGGACCCGCCCGAGCAGCCGGTGAGGGCGAGGAGCAGCGCGGCGGAACCGGCCGCCACGGCCGCGAGTGATTTCTTCATCAGGACTCTCCTTCGAGTGCTTGCTGTGGTGATGCGGTGGGGGAGGGAAGTCAGTCGCGCAGCAGGACCACGTCCTGCCGAGGGCACCCGCATGACTCGCGGCGCACGAGCGAGACCTCGAGGTCGTCCCGGGTGGGCGACCCTTGCGGGTGCTCGATGAGCGCGAACAGCCGCTCTGCGGCGATGCGCGCCAGTTCCTCCGCAGGCACGTGCACCGTCGTGATGCCCGGGTCGGTGGTGCGGGAGAGGCCGAAGTCGTCGAAGCCCACGATGGCCACGTCCTCCGGCGAGCGGAGGCCCTTCCTCCTCAAGGCCTGCAGCCCGCCGAACGCCATGTCATCGTTCGCGAAGACGATGCCGTCGTACCCGGCGTCGCCGAAGCTCGTGCCGTCGAGCGCAGCGGCGCCGGAGTCCTCGCTGAAGTCGCCCTCGACCACGGCGGCATCGATCTCCTGTCCGTGCGCACGGACGGCCTGGAGGAAGCCTTCGCGGCGGTCGACGGACGTCTGATGGTCGAGCGGACCGGTCACGTGCAGCAGCCGGCGCTTGCCGTGATCGACGATGAGGTGCTCCGTCACCATGCGGGACGCGCTGAGGTCGTCCCAGCCGACGCTGCTCGCGTCTGGCAGGTCTGGATAGTTGCCGAGCAGCACGACAGGCAGGCCGCTCGCGGCCAGACGCTCGATGTTGCGGTCGCCGATCGCGGCGCTCGTGACGAGAGCGCCGTCCGCGGTCCGGGATCGCATGACGCGCTCGTAGGCGGTGAGCCCGCTCGCTTCGCTCGCGCTGGTCGACACGAGCACCTGCGCATCCCGCTCGTTCGCTGCCGACGAGACGCCTGTCAGCACGTGCATGAAGTAGCTGTGGCCGAAGACGTGCTGTGTCGAATTGGGGACGATCAGCGCGATGGCGCCGGATCTCTGGCTGCGCAGGGCCTTCGCGGCGGAACTGGGCACGTACCCCAATTCCGCTGCCGCGGCCTTGACCCGCTCCGCCGTGGAGGCGCTGATGCGGGGACTTCCGGAGAGCGCCATCGACACGGCGGCAGGAGTGACACCGACCCGTTCGGCGACGTCTCGCAGCGTGACGTTGCGCGTCGCGCGACCGGCCATCGCTGCAGCTCCCTTGCTTTATCGTTTAAGCATTTAAACGATGAAGCAGACGGTAGCAGCAGGTGAGCAGCTCGGCAAGCGAGAGCGACCAGCCGGTCGCTGGCCACATCATCCTTGGAACGCCGAAGTCGCATGTCCCGCGCAGCGTCGCGTTCCCGCACTTCCTGGCCGAGAGCCTTCGAGTGGAATGCGCCACCACGCGTCCCGAGGACCTCGTCTTCGGCTCAGGGGTGGACCGTCCGGCGACGCCGACCCACACGGACGGCTGGTCCGCCGGAGCGCGGAAGCGGTGCGTGCACGCCGAGCGGACGTTCCCGGCGCGGCTGGCGCTGCACGACCTCCGGCACACCGCCGCGATGACCCTCGACACGTCCGCGGACCTGTTCGAGGACGATCCGCACGCCGTTGCAGACGCCCTGGATCACGCCGGAACGGCTGCAGTTGCAGTCAGAACGCAGACATGAGTCGCCACTGCGCCATCGGATGGGCCTCGCGTGCAGCCGAGAAGCCCGGCATCACGCGGATCTTCAGGCACGTCGCCGGAGTGCCCCTGGAGGGATTCGAAACCGAAGACCACCCGCGTGAGTGCGCGGCGAGAAGCGAAAATCCCCGGAAACATGCGGATCTGGGTTCACCGGTCGGCGCCTCGATCACGGGGTTCTCCGCCAGTTGCAGTCAAAATGCAGTCACGAGGCCCCACGGAGACTCAGATCAGTGGCCTCGCGGGGAGCGCGACCTCGACCACCGCGAAGCGCTGGCGCGGCCCCGCTGCTCGCTCCTCATCCAGCTTCGGCACCGGATGGATCGGGCGCGTGATCCGGCGGAGCCCTGGGCGGGCTGGGTCCGGCACGGAGGCCCGTGATCACTCGACGGCGAGTGCCACCACCGGCGAGACGGCGTTCGCACGCCGGGTTGGGGCGAGCGACGCGAGGACCGCGAGCGCTGCGCTGAGTCCGACGACCGACAGCACGAGGGGGAGCGGGATGGTCGGCAGGAAGTACCCGCCGATGTGGCGGTCGGACGACAGGGCGGTCAGCGCCGCCGCCCAGCCGTAGAGCACACCGAGCACGATGCCGCAGACACTGCCCGCGAGGGTGAGCTGCAGGCTCTCGAACAGCACCATCAGCCGCACCTGCCGGCGGTTCATCCCGACGGCCCGCAGCAGGCCGATCTCGCGCCGTCGCTGCAGCACGCTGAGGGACAGGCTGTTCACGAGGCCGACAGCCGCGATCGCGAGGGAGAAGCCGATCAGCACGCCGAGCACGCCGAGGACCAGGGTCACGAACGCCGCATCGCTCGCGGCTTCCTGCGGGCCCGCCGTGGCGGCGACCGCACCCGCTTGCGTGCCGAAGCACGCAGCGGCGACGGCGAACATCACCACCAGCGTGACCCCGATCACCAGGCTGATCGCGGAGCGGGCGCTGCGCTCGGGGTGCCGAATCGCGTTGCCGCGCGACAGCGCCGCCGGGACCGAGCGGCCGAACGACCGACCGACCAGGTGCAGCACTGGCGGCAGGAACGTGCCGGAGCCCAGCACGAAACCGAGGAAGCTCAACGCGCCGCCGGGCGCGGCGACGAACAGCCCGAACGGGCTGCGAGCACCGATCACGACGCCGGCGACGAGCAGGACCGCACCGACGGCCAGGCACCCGGAGACCAGCCACGGGCGGCGTCGGCGGCGCACCTCCTCCAGCGACGCCTCCTGCCCCACCCCGACCGCGTCCAGCGGAGTGACGGCGGACACCCGGCGGGAGCCGAACCAGGCGGCGCCCGCCGTGGACAGGACCGCGATGACCGTCGGCGCGACGAGCAGCGGGGTGGCGAGCGGAGAGGGCGCGGGCGCGAAGGTGTGCTGCGCCGTGAGCACGGCGACCAGCGCCGCGACGACCGCGAGACCGATCGAGGTGCCGAGGACGCCACCGGCGGCGCCCACGATCGCCCCTTCCAGGGTGACCCCGCGGCGCAGCGCACGGCCCTCCGCGCCGAGCAGCCGCAGCAGGGCGATCCTGCGGGACCGGGCGGCCATCACGATCCCGAAGGTGTTCGCGATCACGATGCAGGAGACGAAGATCGCGACGAACAGGAACACCGACCCCAGCACGTCGAGCAGCAGGCGCACGAAGCCGTGCGCGAGGAACCCGCCCGCTGCCGACTGACTGCCGAGGACGCGGTCGGCCTCGATCACGATGGTCGCGAAGATCGCACCGATCGTCGTCACGATCAGGGTCGCGACGTGCTGCGCCGGTGCGACGCGCAGCTCACGCACGGTGAGGCGGATCATCGGGCGCCCGCGAGTTCGAGCACCATGTCGGACAGCGTCGCGGCGTCGGTGCGGCCCACGTCATGGACCACGATGCCGTCGGAGATGAAGAGCACCCGGTCGGCGTGCGCGGCGGCGGCCGGGTCGTGCGTGACGAGGACGACCGCCTGGTCGTGCTCCCGGGTCGCGGACTCGAGCATCATCAGCACCTCCAGGCCCGTGCGGGAATCGAGGTTGCCGGTCGGCTCGTCGGCGAAGATCAGCCGCGGCCGGATCGCGAGCGCGCGGGCGATCGCCACCCGCTGCTGCTGCCCGCCCGACAGCTGGTGCGGGCGACGGCCGAGCAGCGGGGTGAGGCCCAGGTCACCTGCTCGTTCCAGGATCCACTCGCGGTGCTCACCGCTCGGCTTCGTACCGCCGAGCTCGAACGGCAGCAGCACGTTCTCCAGCACGGTCAGGGTCGGGACGAGGTTGAAGGCCTGGAAGACGAAGCCGATCTCGGTGCGCCGCAGGGCCGTGAGCCGACGGTCGTCCAACGCGGTGATGTCGACGTCGTCGTAGAGCACTGCGCCCGCGGACGGCCGGTCGAGCCCGGCCAGCAGGTGCATCAACGTCGACTTCCCGGAACCGCTCGGGCCCATGATCGCCGTGAGCCGCCGGCCCTCGATGTCGACCGACACGTCCCGCAGGGCGTGGACCTCCGAGTCGCCGCCTCCGAACACCTTGCTCAGTCCTCGTGCACGGACCACCGGCACTTCGAGCATCGCCCACCCCTTCGCGTTCGTCGCGCGGGCAGTCACGCGGTGCGTACTGGCCCGACGTCTCGACGGTCCCGTCGGACGGCGGAGAAAGCGGCAAGAAACCTCCGCGGACCTGACTCGGGGGTGGACGACCTCCGCGACCACGCTCGGTTCAGGACGCGGTCGCCGCGTGCACGACGAACCGCCCGCGCTTGAACAGCACGGCACCCGCGTCGATCCGGCGCTTGGACTGCGCGCTCAATCCCGTCGCGTGCCGGATCCGGATGGTGGCGTCGCCGGATTCCAGGAACCGCACGACGCCCGCCTGCCACGTGCCGTTCGACGCCCTCGACACCAGCACGCCGGCGCGGTCCCGCTCGAGGTAGGCGCGTGTATAGGTCCATCCCGTGACATCGGGCCACACCTGGCAGTGCGGGTCCCGCAGGTCGCGGCTGAGCACGTTCATCTCGACCAGGGCCCCGGGATCGTCCGCGGTGATGCAACCGGGGACGACCTTCGCGGCCTGGGTCAGTCCCGGGGGAGTCCGGTGCCCGTAGCGGCTGCGGTCGTTCGCCTCGTTCGCGAAGAGGACCCCGAGCAGGACGACGGCGACGAGCGCCACCTTCGCCGGCCTGGCCGCCAGGACACCGGCTAGGCGCCCGGCGGCGAGTCCGACGCACAACGCCAGGGGCGGCGCGGTGAGCGCGGTGTAGTGGGTGAACCAGGACGGTGCCGCGAGCAGCACCGCGACCGTCGCGACCGCGAGCACGCCGAACACCCGCGCGCCCGAGGTGACGAGAGCGGTCACGACAGCCGCGATCGCGAGCACGCCGACCACCGGCGCGATGACATCGACCGGCACTCCCACGGTCGCCCGCGCGCCGAGGAGGTCCTGCAGTCGCTGCACGGAGCCGGCGGTCCCCGGGGCGCCCCCTCGGCCGAGCTGGTCGAGGACCACCTGCTGCACCATCTGCTGCGGTGCCGCAGCGAGGAACGGCAGATAGATCGCACAGCCGCCGACCGCGAGGCCCACGAGGTAGCGCGACCAGAGGCGCCGCGCTGACACCAGCAGCACCACGGCTGGGACGACGTACCAGATCTTCGCTCCAGCGCCGAGGCCTGCGAGGAGGCCCGCAAGGACGGCGAGCCGAGGATGGGCGGGCGCGAGCTGCAGCAGCAGCAGCGCCGTCAGGACGGCGAAGGTGCCGAGCGGCTCCAGCAGCACGGAGCGCTCGGCGTAGACGGCGGGGTGGAACAGTGCGTACCCGACCCCGCCGACCGCGACCGCGGTCCAGCCGAAGCGGCGCAGGACCGCGCCGCACAGCACCGCGTTCACGCCGCCGAGCGCGATGTACGCCATCCGGCCGACCTCGAAGCCGAAGGCGTCGGACGTTGCGGCACCGAGCGCGGCGAACGGGGCCGTCACGACCGCGATGAGGGGCGGCTGGATGAAGAGGAAGTCGCGGTACGGGAGCCGCCCGTGCACGAGCGCGTCGGAGGCGGCGTAGTAGACGCCGTCGTCGTACGCGCCGAGCCCGCTGAGCCCGCCGCCGCGCACCATGATGGCCGCACGGACCGCGACGGCGATCAACCAGATCGCGGCGAGGACCGCTGCGAGTGCGACGTGCTGACGGTTCGGCCGGGCCACCTCATCACCGCCCTGCATCGGACGGCGAACCATCGTCGAGACGGGCGGCCAGGTCCGCGACCGGCAGCCCCACGTGGGCGGCGAGGACGCGTCCGGGACGGCCGACCAGTCGAGCGACCCCCCAGACGGTGACCATCCACATGGCCTCGAGCACGATGGAACGGCTCATCTTGGACACGCCGAGCTGCCGCTCCCGGAACTCGATCGGCACCTCAGCGATCCGGCCGCCGGCGGCGAGCACCCGGACCGTGAGGTCGACCTGGAAGCAGTACCCCCGGGAGACGACGGAGTCGAGCGCGAGGCGGCGGAGAGTGGAAGCGCGGTAGAGGCGGAACCCCGCGGTCACGTCGTGGACGTGCAGGCCGAGCGCGAGGCGCGCGTACGCGTTGCCGCCGCGACTCAGCAGCTCCCGCGACCTCGGCCAGTCGATCACGCGCCCGCCGCGGATCCATCGCGACCCGATGACGAGCGCGATGCTCGCATCCCGGGTGAGCGCGTCCTGCATCGCGGGCAGTGCGGAGGCCGGGTGGGATCCGTCGGCGTCGAACTCGCCGACGACGTCGTAGTCGCGCTCGAGGGCCCAGGCGAAACCGGCGAGGTACGCGCCGCCGAGCCCGTTCTTGGTCTGCCGGTGCAGCACGTGCACCCGAGGGTCGGCCGCGCTGATCTCCTCGGCGATGGCGCCGGTGCCGTCCGGGCTCGCGTCGTCGACGACCAGCAGGTGGGCGTCGGGCAGTGCGGTGAGGACGTTCCGGACGGCCGTGCGGATGTTCTCCCGCTCGTCGTACGTGGGGACGACGATCACCGTGCGAAGGCCGGCGCCGGTCATCGGAGGTGCTCCTCGGCCGTCGCACCCTGCGGCATCGCTTGACGAGCGGGGTGCCAGATCCACCAGCGGGAGAGGGTGAAGCGCACAGCGGTGCCGAGACCCAACCCGACGACGTTCTTTGCGGCGTTGTCCGCCGCGATCGAGTGCAGCCCGAGGACGTAGTGGCTGACGGCGAGGCACAGCAGGCTGATCCCCAGCCCGAGCAGCGCCACGGCGCCGTACTCGGCCATCTCCCGCAGCACGTCGGTTCGGCGTCGCTCCCCGAAGGTCCAGTACCTCGCGCCGACCCAGTTGAAGACGATCGCGACGCACGCGCTGATCGCTCCCGCGGTCAGCGGCTTGTCGCTGAGGGCTCCGAGCCGCAGCGCGTTGAACACGCCGATGTCGATCACCATGCCGCCGAGCCCGACGATCCCGAAGGACAGCGCCGTCCTCAGCAGGCCGCTGCACTGCAGCGACCGTCGCAGCCGTGCGCCGGGATGCGCGGCGCGCGCGAGCGTGCTCGAAGAGGACATGGACGGAGACCGTAGGAACGGGCGTTCAAGGAATCGCGAAGAAATCGGCCCGATGCGCTCCGATCCGCGCAGCAGCGCTGCAGGAGCAGCGGCGATCAGCGCACCGGGTCGCCGATCCCGACGACCGCGAGCTGCATGTTGTGGTCCGAGCCCTGATACCGGCTGTCGAACATCGTTCCCGATCTCGGTACGAGGTTGCGGTACGACCTCGGGTACGGCGAGTTCTTCAGCATCACGTAGTCGATCCGGCTCGTCGGGTACGGGTGCGGAGTGAGGACCGCCGGGTAGTCGGCGTCGATCCCGCCGCGCCCGTTCGTCTGGTTCGCGGTGCTGAAGTTCAGGTTCGTGCGGTCGGAGGTGGCGGCCGCGTCGATGTAGCCGTCGGCGAGCAGCCGGAGGCTGCCGGCGTCCGACTCACGGGCGCCGTTGCCGTTGAAGTCCCCGACGACGACGATCGGCAGCTTGGTGCCGTCCTTCTGCCGTGCCCGGGTGTCCATCGCTCGGGCGATCGCCGCCGCCTCGGCCGCCCGCAGGGCGCCGTGGTCGCCGGCGGGAAGGTGGATGGAGACGGCGTAGAAGCTGCGCGCCGATCCGGTGGAGGAGAGGGTCCGGAACCGCGCCCACATCCCGGCCTCGTTCGGTTGGCCGGAGGGCCAGGAACGACCGACCAGATCACGCGGCGAGACGAACCCCGACGCCTCCACCGCGAGCCTCGCGGGATTGTAGAACAGGTTCGAGTCGACGTAGGAGTCCGGGTGGGCGTACACCCACGCGTTGCCGTCGGTCCGGGCGTTGACGTACGGAACCTTCGCGGCCGCCAGCGCCGACTGCAGGGTCTGGTACTGCTCGACGCAGTCGAGCCGTCCGCGCGGGTTCAAGCAGGCCGGTTCGATCCGCGCCGTGGTGAGCTCCTGCAACCCGATCACGTCGGGGGTGTGCGCCTCGATGTTCGCAACGACCTTGGGCAGCCGGTTCGCCCAGCGGTTCTGCGGGGCGTCCTGCGCGCTGGCGGTCACGCTCTGCACGTTCCAGGTCGCGACGGACAGTCGGCTGCTGGCGCCGGGCGCACGGGCCATGCCCGCCAGCGACCAGGTGCCGGACGGCGTGAGCCGGTACCGGCCGGCGAGCGAGAAGTGGTAACCGTCCCTCCGGCTCGGATGCAACGAGTTGGTCATCGCGACCTTCACGAAGACGACGTTGCCGGTCCCGGCGCCCAGCACCTTCCGCAGGCGGGAAGGCACGGTGAGCACCGTCGAGCGCACCGCGGCGGGCAACCAGCCGGTGCTGAAGTGGTGGGCCTCGGTCATGCTGTCGGCGCCGGCGAGCACCTTCACGCTGCGCGCCTGACTGCCGCCCGTCCACGTCACGCGGATGCGATCCGGTCCTGCAGGCTTCGCGGACACCGAGGTGAGGGAGGTCGGCACGTACGGGACCGGTCTCGTCGCGCGACGCGCGCTCGCCGCAGGACGGCCGATCGCCGTGACCCGCACGGAGTAGGTGCGGCGGTTCGTCACCGTGGACAGGCGCACCGAGGTGCCGCGCGTGGCGACCGTGCGATTCGTCTTCGACCCGGCACCCCAGTGCACGGTGTACCCGGTCGCTCCCTGAACGGCGGTCCACGCGGCGCTGACCTGCCCGTCCCCGCCGACCACGGTGAGCGGGATGGAGGCCGAAGGTTGCGGTGCAGCGACGGCCGGTGTCCCGGACGCAGCCGCCGAGGCGGCGATCAGCAGGGCCCCCAGCAGCATCGTCGCAGGGCGACGGGCAGGATCGAGCCGGACCAGGCGCATGACGGTTCCCCCCAGAACGGACGCGTCTCGCCACAGTAGGTACCCGCCGTCCGCTCGGCACGACCCCAGTCCGCGCCGAAGCACCGCAAACTTGGCGGTTCCTGGGCGACATCGGCGCATCGTCGTGCGATGCCCACCCGTCGCACCCGGTTCGAGCGCGTCTACTCCCTGCTGATCCTCGCGAAGGGGGTCGACGGGCTCCTCGAGCTCGTCGGCGGGCTCGTGCTGCTGGTGGCACCCCGCATCACCGGCGCCCTGCTGGAGTCCGTGGCCGCCGAGCTCGCCGAGGGCACCTCCCCGCTCCGCGACGCCGCGGCACGCTCGATCGCGTCCGCGGGCGGCGGGGCGGTGACCGGTGCCGTGCCGCTCGCGGCGTTCCTGCTCGTGCACGCCGTGGTGAAGCTCGTCACCGTCGGGGCGCTGCTCCGGAGAGCGGTCCGGTGGTATCCCTGGGCGATCGCCGCGCTGACCGTCCTGCTGGGCGCGCAGGTCGTCGACCTCGTCGCCGCGCCCCGGATCGGCGGGGCGGTCCTCGGAATCCTCGACGTGGTCGTGATCCTCGTCGTCGGATGGGAGTACCGACGGCTGCGCGCAGAGACGAGCGCCGACGGGACCCCTGGAGCGCGACGCCCGACCGGCCGGGCCGGAGCGAGGATGCTCGATCTGCAGGGCGCGGAGCAGCGGTGACCGCACAGCGATCGAGCCGCCCCAGCGACCTCGCGCAGGTCGGGGCCGCTGCACTCAGGACCGCGTGGCAGGTCGCGGCCGTGTCCGCGGCGGTCATGATCGGCACCCTCGGCCTCGCCGCGCTCTTCGTCCTCGACCAGTCGAGGCCCACCGAGCTCCTCGAGCGCCCGGCGCCCGGCGAGACCAAGATCTACATCGGCGTGGACGAGGTGCTGCTCGCACTGGTCGTGCTCGGCCTGCTGTCGGTCGTGATCATCGGGGTGGCGAGCTGGGCGATCAGCCGTCGTGCGGTCGCCCCGCTGGGCACGG
Source organism: Amnibacterium soli (assembly GCF_039544415.1). Lineage (NCBI taxonomy): Bacteria > Bacillati > Actinomycetota > Actinomycetes > Micrococcales > Microbacteriaceae > Amnibacterium > Amnibacterium soli. The sequence goes on from NZ_BAABLP010000005.1 coordinate 99,766, forward strand.
CGCTGCGCATGCAGCGCGATTTCGTCGCGAACGCCAGCCACGAGCTGCGCACGCCGCTGACGGTCCTCGACACGCGTCTGCAGCTGCTCGACCGCAGGTTGCAGCGCGACGAGCCGTACGCCGACGTGCTCGCCGCGGCCCATCGCGACACCCGCGTGATGACCGAGCTCGTCACGGACCTGCTGCTCGTCGCCGAGGCCGCCGCCAGCCAGGCGGCCGGCGTCGACGTCGGCACCGATCTGCGACCCACCGTGCTCGCGAGCGTGCAGGACCTCCAGCTCCCGGCCGCGGAGCGCAGCCTGCGGATCGCCGTGTCGATCGACATGGAGGCACGGGTCGGGCTGACGGAGATGAGCCTCCGTCGAGCGTTGGTGGTGCTGATCGACAACGCGGTGGCGCACTCCCCGGACGGCGGGGTCGTGGAGGTGACCGGCGGCGTGGAGCACGGCCGGGCGATCGTGCGGGTCGTCGATCACGGGCCGGGCATCCGCGGGATCGCGGTCGACCGGGTCTTCGACCGCTTCTCCCGCGGCCCCACCACCGTTCAGCGCCGAGGGTTCGGGATCCGGCTCTCCCTCGTCCGCGACCTCGCGACCCGGCACGGCGGTCGGGTGTCGATCGAGGCGACCTCCGACGCCGGCACCACCATGCGGCTGGAGCTGCCGGTCCTCCGCTGAGTCGGAGGGCAGCGGAGGTGGACCGCGCCACGGCGGCCCACCTCCGCTGTACCGGAGGTCAGGCGCCGACGAGCCCCTGCTCGGCGCGGTCCCGGCGGCCGGCGGAGCGCTGCTGCACCGTGAACACGAGCACGCCGCCGACGATGATCAGCAGGAACGCGTCGCTGACCGCGCCGGTGCCGAAGCCGAGGCCGCCGTCCGCCTTGCTCTGCGTGAACAGGTCGCCCAGTGACGCTCCGAGCGGGCGGGTGAGGACGTAGGCGATCCAGAAGGTGAGCACCTCGCTGGCCTTGAAGCCGAACCGTGCCACGGCGACCACGCCGATGGCACCGGCGAAGACCGCGGCGGACGGCAGGTAGCCGAGCCCCATGCCCTCCGCGAACCAGTCGCCGGCGGACGTGCCGAGCGCGAACGCGAACAGGATCGCGATCCAGTAGAACGCCTCCCGGCGCCGGGTGACGATCGTGTGGATCGACAGGGTGCGCTCGCTGCGGTACCAGGCGATGAACGCCGCCGCCAGGCCGACCGCGAAGATCAGCGTGGACACCGACAGCGGCACGCCCCAGCCGTCGACGAGGTTGTCGGAGAACAGCGTTCCCACGACGCTGATCACCACGACGTTGGTCCAGTAGATCGCAGGGATGTAGCGCCGGACCGCGAACTGCACGGCCAGGCCGACGGCCAGCGCGCCGGCCGCGACCAGGGTCGTTCCGGTCAGCCCGAATCCGAGCGTGTCGTTCAGGAAGTCGGCGCCCGTCTCGCCGACCGTGGTGGAGCAGATCTTCACGAGCCAGAACAGCAAGGTCACCTGCGGGACCTTGTTCAGCATCGTCGCGACCACCGGACGCGGGGAGGGAGCTTGGTTCGTCACAGTCATGCACCCACGCTGCAGCCCGGCGGCTTCACCGCGCAGCAACGCCGTCTTGTCGTCATCGCAACGCGCCGGCCGGACCGGCGCCGACCGGCTGATCCTGGTCCCGCGTGATCAGCCGGGGCAGCAGGAGCTCGAAGACAGCAGGTGCGCTGCTGGCGAGGCGGAGGTCGCCGCCGGCCTCCAGCACCAGGCGCCGGGCGAGGGCGAGGCCGAGCCCGGTGCCGCCCGCCCTCGTCGTGACGCCGGGGTCGAACAGGGAATCGATCACTGCGGGGTCGATTCCCGGACCGTCGTCCGCGATCCGGACGGCGACCTGCTCCCCGCTGGGCAGGACCTCCACGTCGACGCGCTCGGCGGCCGCGGCGAAGGCGTTCTGCAGCACCGGCGCGATCATGCGCTCGAGCTGCACGAATCGGACGGCGACGCGTTCCCGCGGACCTGAGACCCGGAAGGCGACCACGGGCTGCAGCGAGTCGACGACCGAGCTGATCGCCTCGAGCACGATCGTGTCCCGGAGGCCCTCGGACCCGGCAGCGGCGTCGTCGAGCAGTGCGGTGATCGCTCGTGCCATCGAGGTCGCCGCAGTGTGGATCCGCTCGTACCGGGCGACCTCGGACGGCGGGGTCGAGGACTTCATGAGGGCCAGTTCGGTCTCCCCGATCAGCAGGGTGAGCGGTGAGCGCAGCTCATGCGCGATCTCGGCCGTGAGCCGCCGTTCCGCCGCCAGGGCCTCCTCGACCCGGTCGAGGAGCTCGTCGAGCACGGCCGCGAGCCCCGTCAGCTCGTCCCGCGGCGGTCCGAGCGCGAACCGGGCACTGCTGCGGTGCCGGCTCCACTCCGCCGCCCGATCGGTCATCGCGATCATGGGGCCGAGGGCTCTGCTCAGCACCAGCGCGGCGAGGCCGGTCGCGCCCAGGACGGCGAGCACGCCGAGCAGCACGCCGTCGCGGGTGATCGCCGAGAGCGTCGCGAGGTACGGGGCCTCATCGACCCCCGTGACGGCGACGGCGGCGACCCGGCCGCCGCGATGGACGGGCACCGCGAGGAGATGCAGGGAGCCCACCTGCGCCTCGGTGCGCCGCATCGCCGCACCGAGCCGGCGCACCGCCGCACCCGCTCGACCGGTGAGGTGCGAGCCCTCGAGCTGGTGCCCGGAGCCGTCGAACACCCAGTTCGGTGAGTCCAGCAGGAGGTCGTCCGCCCCGGCGAGGTCCACGGACCGTCCCGACACCACCGTCGCGGCCACGAGGGCGGCCGCGCGGTCGTGCAGGCGCCCGCGGATCGTCGCCTGCACCTCCGTGTGCAGCACCGCGATGGACGCCGCGAGGGCCCCGGTGACGACGAGCGCGCTCAGCAGGAACGAGGCGATCATCAGCCGGACCCCGATGCGGCGACGGCGCCAGGTCCCGATCATCCGGCCTTGAGGATGTAGCCGACACCGCGGACGGTGTGGAGCGACGCCTCCGCACCGAGCTCGGTCAGGTGACGTCGGATGCGGTGCACGTAGGTGTCGAGCGTGTTCCCGTTCACCCGTGCTCCAGGCACCCACGCGGCGTTGACCAGATCGCTGCGCCGCACGAGCATGCCGGCGTGCCCGAGCAGCTCCGCGGCGAGCCGGAACTCCGTCGGCGTCAGCACCCGGACGTCGTCGCCCTTGCAGAGCGCGAACCGCTGCGGGTCCAGCCGGAGGCCCTCGATCTGTGCTGCCGGTTCCGAGCGGCGCGCCAGCGCCTCGATACGAGCCAGCAACTCGGCCACCGCGAAGGGCTTGACCATGTAGTCGAGCCCTCCCGCCGCGAACCCCTGCACGATGTCGTGGACCTGCCCGAGCGCGCTGAGGAACATCGCCGGCGCATCCTGACCGTTCGCGCGCAGCACCCGGCAGACGTCGCGGCCGTCCATGTCCGGCAGACCCACGTCGAGGACCAGCACGTCGATGCGGTCGTCCTCGGAGAACGTGCGGACGGCCTGCGCTCCCGATCGGGCGAACACGGCGGTGTGCCCCGCCTCCGCCAGGCACTCGTCGAGCAGCCGAGTGATCGCGGGGTCGTCCTCGCAGCACGCCACCACGAGCGAGCGGGTCGGTGCCGCGTCGTCCATCACGCGAGGCCCTCCGGCTCGCCCACGGCGAGCCGACGCCCACCCTCGCCCGACCGGAGCCTCGCCGACAGCACCGCCACGAGCACGATGAACCCGAGCAGCAGCACCGCGCTCACCGGCCCGGAGCCGACATCCATGCCTCCGCGGGCCTTGGACACCGCGAACCAGTCCGCGAACGACGCCCCGAGCGGGCGGGTGGTCACGTACGCGATCCAGAACGTCGCCACCGCTGCGCGGCGGGTGAGGGCGAAGAAGACACCGGGGACGGCGAACACGAGCAGGAACAGGAACCCCGACGCGAGGTATCCCAGCCCCAGCGAGGTCGCCGTCAGGTCACCGGCCGCCGTCCCCAACGCGAAGGTGGTCATGACCGCCGCCCAGTAGAACCCCTCCCGCCGGGCCGTCCGGATCTCGTGGACCGAGAGCGTGCGCTCGACGCGCCACCAGACGATGAAGACGATCGCCAGCGCGACGGCGAACCCGACGGTCGACACCGTGTACGGCACACCCAGCCCCACGTGGAGCACGTCCGCTGCCATGGTGCCGAACACGCTGACCATCAGCGCCGAGGTCCAGTACGTCGCGGGCCGGTAGCGGCGAGTCCGGAACTGCAGGACGAGCGCCGCGATGAGCACGAGCAGCGCGACCGGGACCACGAGCTCGGGCGCGAAGGCCTTGACGAAGAAGTCGGACGTCGTCTCACCCATCCCCGTGGTGAGGATCTTCAGCACCCAGAACCCGGCATCGGGCTCGGGCACCCGGTTGTCGGTCACGAGGGCGCCGGGGCGAGTCGGAGCGGTCACGGGACGATGCTCCGGAAGCGCTGATAAGAATCCGCCAAGACGTGCCCGGGTGCCGCATCTTGGACGTTCCTCCGCAGCGGCCCGCCCGCATGGCGACATGGACGTCCACTCCCTCCTCGCCGCCGTCGGACCTTGGGCGCTGGTCGTCATCGCCGGTTTCGTCTTCATCGAGTCCGGCCTGCTGTTCCCGTTCCTCCCGGGCGACTCCTTGCTCGTCACCGCCGGTCTCACGCACCAGAGCCTCGGCCTGTCGGTGCTCGTGATCGCCCTCGTCGCCTTCCTCGCCGCTGTCGCGGGCGATCAGGTCGGGTACCTCCTCGGTGACAGGTTCGGGTCCCGGCTGTTCAAGGAGGACGCCCGGATCCTGAAGACCTCGCGCCTCCGAGAGACCGAGGCGTTCTTCGCGAAGTACGGCGGGCGGGCGCTCGTGCTCGGCCGTTTCGTGCCGGTGATCCGCACGTACGTGCCGCTCGCCGCCGGCAGCGCCCGGTACCCCTATCGTCGCTTCCTGCCGTGGAACCTGCTCGGCGCCTTCCTCTGGGCGGTCGGGGTGACGGTCGTCGGCTCGCTCCTCGGCGGGGTGCCGTTCATCACGGACAACATCGACGTCCTGCTGACCGTGGTCGTGCTGGTCTCGGTGCTGCCGGTCATCATCGGCGCCCTGCGCCGACGTGCGCGGGCACGGCGCGAGGCGCGCGTCCCGAGCCCTCAGGGCTGACGGGCATCGGGCCTGAGCACGCGTCGAATCACTGACGGGAGCGGTTGAACGCCCGGCACTCCGGACAGCGGAACACTGCGCCCGAGATCTCGACCACGGTCTGCATGCCCTCGCAGATCGCGAACCCGCACCGCCAGCAGGTGAAGTCGATCTCGCCGTCTCCGATGAGGATCGGCACCGACTCATGCGCCGAGGTCAGCACCTCCGCGGTACGGCGGGGCCGGGCGATCAGCGGAAGCAGCGAGACGCGCATGCAGGCAGCATGCGGATCGGGTCGCAAGAGACGTCCAAGATTCCGGACCGACGCGGGCACGACAGGCCCTGCCTGATTGCAGCCGTCGCAGTCGCCCGCTCGTCGCCTCGATGCGGGGTAGCAGGCATCACGGAATCGGCGACGCCCGGAAGCAGGAAGAACGCCCCTGACCTCGGAGCAGGCTCCGAGCGCGGCTCGCGGAGCGCGGCCGCCACCTGCTACTGACGTGTCCCTCGGAACGCCGCGCCCAGCATCAGCGTGCCGGTGAGGATCAGCGTCACCGCTGTCGCCAGGGTGCCGAAGTCGGAGTCGATCACGCTGGAATCGTGTCGTCCCGCCGACCCGGGGTCCAACCCCAGAACGCGTCCGGCGAGCAGACCCTCACGACGACGCCGGCCCGTTCCTCCGCCTCCGTGCGCCGTGGCTCGGGCTGCCTCGCGCCGTGGCTGGCGGTGCCGCGACGTGTCAGGTCGCCTCGTGATCCACGACGCTGTCGACCATGGACCTCCTCCGGTCTCGTCCGGCGAGCCGTGCTCGACAGGCGGCCGACAGGAGTATCGCGGTGGCGGCGCCGGCGACGACCGCTGCGAGGACGTCGGTGAGCCAGTGCGCGTGCAGCGCGGTCCTGCTCCATGCCATCGCCACGATCCAGCCGACCGCGAGCACGCGTACGGCGATGCGTCGGATGAGGAGGAACACGACGGTGCCGAGCAGAGCGGCGTTGGCGGTGTGGCCTGACGGGAACGAGTTGAACAGCCCGAAGGCGGCATCCGGCCGCGCCCGCATGGCGAGGGTCTTCATCCCGGCCACGTCGAGAGCGCTGATGAGGCTGGCCGCGAGGACGAACGCACCCCACACCCACCCTCGGACGGCGCTGACCAGCACGCCCACCACGACGGCGAGCGCGGAGCCAGGCAGACCGGTCCCGACCACCGCCAGCGCCGCGGCCACGGCGTGGGTGGCGGGGCCGGCGGAGGAGGTCATCAACCCGTTCCACCACTGGTCGGCAGGCGCCGGCGACGGGTGGGCGATCCGGAAGATCGCTGCGGCGCCCCACACCGCCATCAGAGCGAGTGCAGCGACGAGCGCGCTCCGCCTGCTGGCCATCGGGAGCACTCCGCGGCTCGGCGTCCGCCATGCCCCAGGGATGCTGGTCGTCGGTCGAGCGCGGGTCACCGGTCCAATGTGATCGACCCGTACGGAGAAAGCGCTCAGCCAGGGATTCCGCTGAGCAGCTCATCCGGCATCTGTGCTGCGCACCCCTTCGCCCGAGCTGCCGACCACCGGCCGTCTCCTGAGCCCTGCTGCAGCCCGCGGCGGCCGGATGCCCACGGGACGCCGACGCGGAAGTCATCTGCGGACCCCGACCGGCTGCGGCGGCGACTGCGCGCCGATACGGCTGGAGGACGACGGCAGCCGGGCCGCAGCCCGATCCGAGACCTGCGGCGACGGCTTCACGCCTTCGACCTGCCTGAGCAGTACCGACCTCCTGGGACCGGTCGCACTGCTTCGCGACCCGCAGCGAGCAGAGCCGACGGCTCCCCGGGCCGCACGGCCGGCGTGCCATGGTCGATCCCGGGGCGAGCAACAGCACGACCCGCGCCTTCGGGCAGACACTCGAGGTGCCGCCGGTCGGGAGGAACTCCGTGCACTCGTGCGCTGGGCGGTTTCTTAGGCTCCCGGGAAGAACCTTCGGTCGTGGGTCCCTTTCAAGACATCCCGCCCACGAGTACCGGCCCGATCCGGCCAGGGCCGGGCCGGTACGACCGCACGCCGGTCAGAGCGGAGGTCCCGGGCGGTCATGACGTGCAGTGGCACCACGGCGACTCGACCCGCTTGTGAGAAGCGAGCCCCGCCCCTGACGAAGCGGCAGCGACCTGTTCGGAGTGGACAGGGTGCGGATGCGGCTCGCGAGCCTGACGCGCATCCCGCCGCCCTCGACGACGAATTCAGCGCTTCCGTGGGGGGACGGAGCCCGGGCTCGTCCTGCCATGGGCCAGCAGCTCCGGCGCGATGCTGCTGGCACGACGGTCATTGCTGCGTGGCCGTTCCTCGGGTCGCGGACGGAGTCGTTTCGAGGCCGAGGAGGTCCCTCAGGCGCGACGACCGAGTGCGGGGAGCGCGTCGGCGATACGACGGCCGAGCTCGGCGTGATAGCGCTGATCGAAGGGGTCGGAGCTGTCGATCGATTCGAACTCGGGCGGTTCCACGACGATGACGCGGGGATCGTCACGGGCGTTCAAGCGCATCGCCCTGTTGGTCTCCGACGCCGCCTCCGTCGCGCGGACGTTGAGCAGGGAATACCGAGTCGGCCGAGGGATCCCGACCATGACGACCGTCAGACGATCACTCCCGGTCTCCAGAAGGTGCCGCTGGATCTCGGCTCCATGCCGGGGCATCCCTGCTCCGGGCGCGAAGTTCGCCTCGAGGAAGCACGGCGCGAACACCGCCAGGTCGTACGTGTGCGACCCGTTCGGGCCGAGGAGCTCGACCGCATTCCGCGCGGCGAGCGTGGGCGCGACGCGGAGGTCGACTCGCACCCCACGCCCGGATTCTTTCCCGACCGCGGAGGCGAGCGCGCCCGCGAGCCCCTCGTCGTGCGTGCGCACGCTGTAACCCGCGGCGAGCCCGGCGCCGGCAAGCAGGATCCGCAACGGCGCAGCGCCTTCGACCTGGACGCTCGCCCCCTGCGAAGGCCGCACGCCTCGGAAGCGGAATCTGGCTGCTCGAGCTGCGAAGTAGAACCGGACCCACGCCCCTGCCGCCATGCACGGCAGCATGCGGCCTCTCCTGCGAGGTGCGCCGAGGCACGCCGGTCGCCACCTGCAACCGGGGAACGCCGTGACCGCGAGTCCCGACCGGGGCGGGATGTGCTAGCGCTGGAAGCGGTCTGCCAGCGTCGTCGGCATACAGCGCGGGCACGATTTCAGGCGCCTTGACGTGGCGGAACTCCTGTCCGTACTGCTCCCGGGCAGCACCTGTCAGGAGGTCACGGCTCCTGCCCGGATGCCGCGACGCAGTCTCACGCTGAAGGGCTGGGCGCGAGCTTGACAAGTCAGGAGACACGAGTCGTGGGCTCGGCAGCGCCCGCGGCGTCACCCGCCCCCTCGCTGCGTACCTCGTCGAGTGCGATGGGGGCAGCGAGGGGTTTCGGGCGTCTTGCCCTGTCCTGGCCTGCCACCTCCGCGGTCGCGGCTCCTGAACCACCCTCACTCAGCAGAAAAGCGTTGCTGACTGAGGGTGGTTCAGAAGTACAGGTGGCAGACCAGGACAGGGCAAGACAGGGAGGGCCGGTGCAGAAGCAGGACGGGAGGGAAGGGCATGGGGCAAGGGGTGAGAACGGAGCAAAGTTGTGAGCGGGCGACACGTGGGATGCGGAGCGGGCGGGCGACGGGGGAAGAGTGCGCGGGTGATGAATGCGCGATGTCGGCGGGAGGACTGACAGTGCGGCGGGACGAACTGGGAGGCATTGATGGGCAGTGTCGAGTCGTATGAGACGTCGGCGGGGCGTCGGTACAAGGTGCAGTACCGGAGGCCGGACCGGTCGACGACCACGAAGCGGGGATTCCGGACCAAGAAGGATGCACAGCTGTATCTCGCTCAGGCGGAGCTTCGGATCGCCGGTGGCACCTGGATCGACGAGCGCGCTGCCCGCGCGACGGTCGGCGAGCTCGGCCCGGCGTGGCTCGCGGCGAAGGCGCATCTGAAGCCGTCCTCGTACGCCGTGCTCGCGGCTGCTTGGCGCATCCACGTCGAGCCGGTCTGGGGCGCGAGGCAGATCGGCTCGATCGCGCCGAGCGAGGTGCAGGACTGGGTGGCAGGCCTCACCCGCCGTCGGAGCGCGACCGTCGTGATCCGGGCGCACGGCGTGCTGTCGGGAATCCTCGAGCGCGCGGTGAACGACCGGCAGCTCGGTCTCAACCCGACGCGGGGCGCCGCGCTTCCTCGAAAAGGGCGAAAGCACCGCAGCTACCTCACGCATACCCAGGTCGAGTTGCTCGCTCGGGAGGCGCGCGAACATCGTGCCCTCGTGCTCCTGCTGGCCTATACCGGCCTGAGGTGGGGCGAGGCCGTCGCCCTGCGGCTGGACTCGGTCGACTTCGCTCGAGAGCGCATCGTCGTTCGGGCGAACGCAGTCAACGTCGCCGGTCACATCATCCCCGGCACGCCCAAGAGCCACGTCTCGCGCAGCGTCGCCTTCCCGCACTTCCTCGCGGCGAGCCTGCAGGTGGAGTGTGCGGGCAAGGCGCCTGGTGACCTCGTCTTCGGCGCCGGCACCGAGTACCTGCCTACGCCCACCCACCGGGACGGCTGGTTCGCCGGAGCGCGGAACCGGTGCGTGCAAGCCGACTCGACGTTCCCGGCCCGGCTCACCCTGCACGACCTCCGGCACACCGCTGCGAGCCTCGCGATCTCCGCCGGCGCGAACGTCAAAGCAGTGCAGCGCATGCTCGGCCATGCCTCCGCGGCGATGACGCTGGATACGTACGCGGACCTGTTCGAAGACGATCTGAACGACGTTGCAGGGGCCCTCGATCACGCAAGAACGGCTGCAGTTGCAGTCAAAACGCAGTCACGAGCCGGTTTCCAGAGGTCTGCCGGAACCCGCGATCCCCGGAACTACGCGGCAGAACCGGGCATGAAGAACGGTGCCCCTGGAGGGATTCGAACCCCCAACCGTTTCCTTAGGACGGAACTGCTCTTCCATTGAGCTACAGAGGCGGGCCAAGCGCGTTCTGGAGCAGTGTAGAGCCGTGGATGCAGACGACGCCGCCCGCCTGACCGCGCTCGAGGAATCGCTCTGGAGGCCCGCGACGCGGTTCGACCGGGCCCACCTCGCCCGCGTCTACGCCGACGACTTCGACGAGTTCGGCCGGTCCGGCAGGCACTGGTCGCGGGAGGCGTCGATCGCGGCGGACCCGGAGGCGTTCGAGACCGTGCTGCCGCTGCCCGGGCTGCGCATCCGCGACCTCGGGCCGGACGTCGCGCTCCTCACCTACCGCAGCGAGACCGCGTACCCCGACGACGGCGTGACGCTCGTCGCCAACCGCAGCTCGCTGTGGCAGCGGATCGAGGGGGAGTGGCGCCTCCGCTTCCACCAGGGCACGCCGGTGCACTGAGGCGCCGGTCGCGTCCGTCGGCGGCAGCGCGCGCAGCGCCCAGGCGGTCGCGCGGGCCAGCGGGCGGCGGCCTCGGTGCGGCTGCGGGCGCCGAGCTCGGCGCGGATGTGCTCCACCTGCTCCTCGACCGTGCGGGCCTCGATGCAGAGCGCGTCCGCGATGTCGCGGTTCGTGCGGCCGTCGGCGACGAGCGCGAGCACCTCGCCGCTCCCGCGGTGCTCGGCGGGAAGGGGACGGGCCAGATCCACCTCGTGCGCTGACCGAGGAGCAGGGGCGGCGCGGGGACCGATCAGTGTCCCCGCGCCGCTCCCGTTTCCTCGCGCGCCACGCCGCGGCGTGGCGGTGATGAGGCGGGCGCACCCCGACTTACAGTGGCGGCGTGCTGCATGCCGAGGAGGAGAGGGAGGCCGAGCAGGCCCCCGCGCCCCGCGTCGCGACCGGCACGGGGCTCGCCACCGCGCCGAACGCCCTGAGCGTCGGCGACCCCCGCTTCACCCCGGTGAACAGCGCGGTCGGCGCCTGGGACCGGTGGCGGGACGAGCTCGAGCAGGTCGGCGGCATCTCGCCCCTCATCCGCTTCGAGGACTCGGTGCGCACCCGCATCGAGCTGTCGACGACGCACCCCTCCGGCCTCGCGCAGTTCATCACGGGCAAGACGACGCTGCTGTCGAACCTGATCCGCGACGACCTCGCCTTCCGCACCGCCAGCGCGGCGGCCTCCACGCTCACCGCGAAGGCCGTCGAGCTCGCCGCCACCCGCGGCCTCGACGGCATGCACCTCGCGATCGGGCTCGCCGAGTGGCGGTTCGAGAAGCAGGACTTCCGCGGGCCGGTGCTGCTGCGCCCGCTCGCGATCCGCCGCTACGGCCGCGACTTCGAGCTGCGGCTGAAGGGCTCGCTGCAGCTGAACCCCGGCCTCGTCGCGGCGATGCGCGAGCAGTACGACATCGAGCTCGACCCCGCGGCGTTCGTCGCGCTCGCGCTGCAGGCCGGCGCGTTCAAGCCGCAGCCGGTCATCGACCGCCTGCGCGAGCTGACCGGCCACCTGCAGCGCTTCAGCGTGCAGCCCCGGCTGCTGATCTCCTCCTTCGGCGAGGTCGGCGCGGCCCTGCTCGCCGACGCGCGCGACCTCTCGCACCCCGTCATCGACGCGGTCGCCGGCAACCCGACCGCCGTGGCCCGGATCACGGGTGCGACGGAGCGGGTGGAGGTGATCCCGCAGGACCAGCGGCCGCCGACGCTCGACGGCGCGCTGCTCGACGCGGACCCCGAGCAGGAGCAGGCCGTCGCGGAGATCGCCGCCGGGCACCACCTCGCCGTGCACGCGCTGCCCGGCACGGGCGCGACGCAGACGATCGTGAACGCGATCGGCTCGCTCGTCGCGCAGCACAAGCGCGTGCTCGTGGTCAGCCCGCGCCACGCGACGCTGCGCGCGGTCGCCGGCCGGCTGGCCGACATCGGGCTGCCGGGGCTCACCGCGTCCGGCCGCTCCGCGCGCCGCGACCTGATCCAGGCGATCACCCGCAACGAGCGGGCCGAGGCCGCCGAGACGGGCGAGGTCGACGAGGCCCTGACCCGCCTCCGCTCCGTGCTGCTCGACTACCGCGCCGCGCTCGGCCGGCGCGACCCGGTGCTGCGCGTGAGCGTGCTCGACGCGCTCGGCGAGCTGTCCCGCCTGGCCCTGCTGCCCAGCCCGCCCGCGACGACGGCCCGCCTGTCGACCCGCGCGATGGAGGCGCTCGCGATGGACCGGGGCGCCGTCCAGCAGGACCTGCTGCACGCGGCCGCGCTCGGCGAGTTCCGCGTCGGCCCGCTGGACTCGCCCTGGTACGGGGCCGTCTTCGCCGACGGGCAGGGCGCCGCCCAGGCGCACGCGCTCGCCAAGCGGCTGTCGGCCACCGAGGTGCCGCGCCTGCTCGAGCGCGCCGACCAGCTCATCGCCGGCAGCCGGTTCCGGCCGTTCGGCACCGTCGCCGAGCTCGGCGTCTACCTCCGGCTGCTGCTCGACATCCGCGAGACGCTCGACAAGTTCCAGCCCGCGGTGTTCGACCGCTCGCTGGGCGAGCTGATCCTCGCGACCGGGCCGCGCCGCGACTCCAGCGAGATGTCCTCCGTGAACCGTCGGCGCCTCAAGCGCCTGGCGAAGGAGTACCTGCGCCCCGGCGTGCACGTCGCCGACCTGCACGACTGGCTGCAGCGGATCCAGCAGCAGCGGGTGCTGCACCAGCGCTTCGTCACGGCCGGGCAGACGCCCGACGTGCCCGCCGGCATCACCGACCTGTGGACCGAGCACTCGGCGGTCGCCGCCGACCTCGCCGCGCTCGACGAGCCGCTCGGGCTCACCGGCACGCCCGACTCGCTGCTGCAGGAGCCGATCGACGGCCTCGGCGACCGCCTCGCCGCGCTCGCCGCCGACTCCGACGTGCTCGAGAACCTGCAGGACCGGCAGACCGTGATGGCCCGCCTCAAGGCGCAGGACCTGGCGCCGCTGCTCGAGGACCTCGCCGGTCGGCACGTGCCGCCGGAGCGGGTCGGCGCCGAGCTCGAGCTCGCGTGGTGGAAGAGCGTGCTCGAGCGGCTGCTGGCCGAGGACCCGGCGCTGCTCGGCGCCAACACGACCGTGCTCGACCGGCTCGAGCAGGACTTCCGCCTCGTCGACGAGGCCCACGCCGGCGCGAACGCCAAGCGGCTCGCGTGGCAGCTCGCGGACGCCTGGCGGCTCGCGCTCGCCGACCGCGGTGCGGAGGCGGAGGCGCTGCGGCAGCTGCTCCAGAAGAAGGTCGACGACTTCCAGGTGCTGCACCGCGAGGCGCCGCACCTGATCAAGCTGCTCTCCCCGGTCTGGCTCGCGTCGCCGTACGAGGTGCACACCCTGGGCGACGTGGTGTTCGACGCCGTCTTCGTCGTCGACGCGGGCGCCCTGTCCTTCGCGGAGGGGCTCGGCGCGATCCGGCGCGCGAAGCAGGTCGTCGTGTTCGGCGACCCGGTCACGCAGACGCCCATGCCGTTCGACATCGCGGTGCGCGAGACGGAGCACGAGCAGGAGACGCAGAAGCGCCTCGACGAGCGCCAGGCGGACAGCGTCTTCCAGCGCATCGCGGACCTCGTGCCGACCGTCGAGCTGCGCACGAGCTACCGGGCGGGCGGCGAGGACCTGGCGGAGCTCGTGAACCGCCGCTTCTACGACGGCCGCATCGTCAGCGTGCCCTGGGCCGGCACCTTCCTCGGGCACGGCAGCCTCGTGCTCGACTACGTCGACAACGGCCACGGGCTGCCCGACGCGGAGACCGGCACGGTCGAGGCGACGGAGCCCGAGGTCCAGCGCGTGGTGGAGCGGGTGCTCGACCACGCCGCCACCCGCCCGCGGGAGTCGCTGATGGTGATCTCCGGCAGCGCGAAGCACGCGATCAAGGTGCAGCAGGCGGTGATGAAGGCGCTCGTGCGCCGCGGCGACGTCACCGAGTTCTTCACCCGCGACCAGGCCGAGCCGTTCATCGTCGTGACGCTCGCGGAGGCGGTCGGCCACAGCCGCGACCGCGTCATCCTGTCGGTCGGGTTCGGCCGCACGCCGCACGGCCGCACGCTGTCGCAGCTCGGGCCGCTCGCACGGCCCGGCGGGGAGCGCCTGCTCGCGGCGGCCGTCACGCGCGCCCGCCGCTCGCTCGCGATCGTCTCGTGCTTCCGGCCGGCCGACCTCGACGGCGACCGGATGCCCGCGGGCGTGCTCGCCCTGCGGCGGCTGCTCGCCGACGCGGAGGGGCGCATCTCGGACGAGGAGATCGACGACGACCGCGACGCGATGCTCGTCGACCTCGCCCGCCGCCTCCGGGCGCTCGGCATGACGGCGTCGCTCGGGTACCACGACAAGCTCGGGCTGGTCGCCTCCCACGGCGCCCGCGCGATCACCGTCGAGACGGACGCGGCGCTGCAGGGCAGCAGTCTGCGCCAGGGCCTGCGCCTGCGACCCGAGATGCTGAAGCGGCTCGGCTGGCACTACCTCCGGGTCCACAGCTTCGACCTGTTCAGCGACCCGGACATGATCGCCCAGCGCATCGCGATCGCCCTCGGCCCGCGAGCCCACTCCGCTGACGACGACGATCCCGATCGTCGAGGTCCGCACCTGACCGAGCCGCGCCGGCACCGCCGGGTGCGCACGCAGCCGGTACCGGGCTCCGACCCGACGCCGTCGGCGGGGGAGCGCGCCGCGGAGGACGAGCCCGCCGCCTGGGGCGACGCCGCCCTCGCGCCGGACACGGCGAACGACGCCCGCCTCCGCGCCGACAAGCCGCCCCACTGGGGCTGACCGGCTCCTGACGTCGACCGATCAGGGGGATCGGACCGCCGATCCCCCTGATCGATGGACATCAGTCCTGGCGGATGATGCGCTTGTCGCCGACCTGCTGGTCGCCCTGGAGCAGGTCGCGGATCTGCGCGAGCAGGTCCAGCTCCGTCGGGGGAGCCGGCACGTCGGCGGTCGGCTCGGCGGGCTGCTGGAACGCGCGCTTCATCATCGCGTTGATCGGCAGCACGAAGACGAAGTAGACGACCGCCGCGATGATGACGAAGTTGATGATCGCCCCGACGACGGCCCCGAACTTGATGTCCGCCGTGCCGGCCGTCAGCGGGATCGACACGACCCAGAGCTTGTCGAAGCTGTTCGCCCGGAAGATCGCGCTGATGATCGGGCTGAAGATGTTGGTCACGACAGAGGTGACGAGCGCCGTGAACGCGGCGCCGATCACCACCGCGACGGCGAGGTCGATGACGTTGCCGCGCAGGATGAACTCTTTGAAACCCTTCATGCCCTCCTGTCTAGCAGGCGGCCGACCGACGCCTGTGAACGGCGTGTAACGGTCAGGAGGAGGTCGACGGGGTCGACGCGGGCTTCGCGCCGCCGTCCGACTTCGCGGCCGGCTTCGCGCCGCCGTCGCCCTTCGGCGCGGAGGAGGACGACGAGTCGCTCTTGCCGCCGTCGCCGGATGTCTTGGCGCCGTCGCTGGAGGTGGAGCCCGCGCGCGAGTCGTTCCGGTAGAAGCCGGAGCCGTTGAACGTCACGCCGATCGAGCCGTACTGCTTGCGCAGCGCGCCGCCGCAGACGGGGCACTCGGTGAGCGGGGCGTCGCTGAACTCCTGGTGGACCTCGAGCGGGGTGCCGCAGTCGCGGCACTTGTAGGCGTAGACGGGCATGGGGCCTCAGATCCTCCGGTGGCGGGCGGAGCGGGTCGAGAACTCCACGGTCCTCGTCGGGGTCACGACGCCGTCGACGGCCTGGTCGTGACGTTCCCTGGGCACCTCGTCCACGAGCTCCGAGTCGAAGATTACCGCGTACACCGGAGGGCACCGCTCCATGGACCCGAGCGTCTTGTCGTAGTAGCCGCGGCCCCAGCCGAGGCGCATCCCGGTGCGGTCCACCGAGGCGGCAGGCACGACGATCAGGTCGACGTCGTTGATCGCGATCGGGCCGAGCAGCTCGCCGAGGGGCTCGGGCACGCCGGCGATGCCGAGCGTCTCCTCCTCCTCGTCCGTCGCGGTCGTCCAGTCGAGCAGGCCGTCGGTGCGGCTGATCGGGAACAGCACCCGGATCCCCTCGGCGCGCGCCCAGTTCGCGAACGGCCGCGTGTTCGGCTCGTCGACCGCGGAGAGGTAGCAGGACACCTGCTTCGCCCCGGTCGCGCGGGTCAGCGCGACCAGCTGCTCGGTGATCCCATCGCTCGCCGCGGACCGTTCGTCGCGGGTCAGGTTGTGCCGTCGCTCACGCAGCTCGGCACGCAGTGCCCGCTTCTGGGGTGCGAGGTCGCCCGTCATGGCCCGATTCTAGGAAGTGCGGGCGGATACCCTGACCCCATGGCGTACCACATCACCAAGGCCGTGATCCCGGCGGCCGGCCTCGGCACCCGCTTCCTCCCGGCGACGAAGGCCATGCCGAAGGAGATGCTGCCGGTCGTCGACAAGCCCGCGATCCAGTACGTGGTCGAGGAGGCGGTCGCCGCCGGGCTCAACGACGTGCTCATGGTCACCGGTCGCAACAAGTACGCGCTCGAGAACCATTTCGACCGGGTCTACGAGCTGGAGGCGACGCTCGAGAACAAGGGCGACCACGCGAAGCTCCAGCGCGTCCGCGAGTCGACGAACATCGCCGACATCCACTACTTCCGCCAGGGCGACCCGCGCGGTCTCGGCCACGCCGTGCTGCAGGCGCGCATGCACGTCGGGCACGAGCCGTTCGCGGTGCTGCTCGGCGACGACCTGATCGACGCCCGCGACCCGCTGCTGCAGCGGATGATCGACGAGTCGGGCAAGCGCAACGCCTCGGTCGTCGCGCTGATGGAGGTCGACCCCGACCAGATCCACCTGTACGGCGCCGCGAAGGTCGAGACGACCGACGAGGACGACGTGGTGCGGATCACCGGCCTCGTGGAGAAGCCCTCCAAGGAGAACGCGCCCTCCAACTACGCGATCATCGGCCGCTACGTGCTGAAGCCCGAGATCTTCCCGATCCTCGAGCACACGAAGCCCGGCAAGGGCGGCGAGATCCAGCTGACCGACGCGCTGGAGGAGATGGCCGGCGCCGCGTGGACCGGCGGCGTCTACGGCGTCGTCTTCCGCGGCCGCCGCTACGACACCGGCGACAAGATCGACTACATCAAGGCGATCCTGCAGCTCGCGACCGACCGCGACGACCTCGGCCCCGAGCTGCGGCCGTGGCTGCGCGAGTTCGCCGCCGGCCTCGACTGAGCACGTGGTCGTGCCCGTCCCCACCCTGCGCTCCGGCAGGGTCGGCATCCGTCCCATCCGCCTCCGCGACGCCCGCTCCATGGAGCGCGAGCTCGTGGAGGGGCGCGCGTGGATGCGCGAGTGGGAGGCGACCAGCCCCCGCGGCTCGGTCGGCTTCGACACCCGCGCGAGCATCCGCGCGCTGCAGCAGAACGCCCGCTCCGGCCAGGGGCTGCCGTTCGTCATCGAGGTCGACGGCGAGCTCGCCGGCCAGCTGAACGTCACGTCGATCGCGTACGGCTCGCTGTCCTCCGCGACGATCGGGTACTGGATCGCCGAGCGGTTCGCGGGCGCGAGCGCGACCCCGACCGCCGTGGCGCTCGCGACGGACCACTGCTTCCAGTCGCTCGGGCTGCACCGGATGGAGATCTGCATCCGGCCCGAGAACGCGAAGTCGCTGCGGGTCGTCGAGAAGCTCGGCTTCCGCTACGAGGGCCTGAAGCGCCGGTACATCCACATCAACGGCGACTGGCGCGACCACTACTGCTTCGGCCTCGTGACGGAGGAGGTGCCGGAGGGGGTCCTGCGGCGCTGGCAGGAGGGCCGCGTGCCGACCGACGCGGCCGCCGTGCCGGAGGAGGACCGCCGACTGGCGGCCACGCCCTTCCCCTGATCCGCGGACTCCCGAGCCCTCGGACTGGGGGCGCGGCGGACCGGCACGACACGCCGACGGCTCCTGCCGGGCGTGCTACCGCCTCGGCCCTAGCTTGACGCCATGGCAAGCCTGGGTGGCGGCGCGATCATCGCTTTCGCAGCGGTGCTGTGGTTGCTCTACCTGACCCCGACGTGGTTGCGTCGGCGCGAGTACGTGCGCACCGAGCGCACCGCGGTGCGCCTGCAGCAGACGCTGCGGGTGCTCGCGGAGACCGCGGAGGTGCCGGACGAGGTCCGCGCCGAGGTCTCGGCGAAGAGCGTCGCCGAGCAGCACCGCGCGCTGCGCGAGTCCGCCCGCCGTGCCGAGGCGGTCGCCCGGCCGCGCGACGCGAGGGCCGAGCGCACGCTGGCGAAGGCTGGACGGGTGCCGCGCGAGCCGCGCGTCCGCGCCGCCGCCGCCTCCGAGGTCGCGGCCACGCGCCTCCGCCGCTCGCGGGTGCTCGCCACCAACATCCTCGTCGTCGGCATCACGCTGACCGGGTGGGGCGTCTCCGACCTCGCCGCGGGCGGCCCGTGGGAGTTCCTGATCGCCGGGCTCGTCGTCTCGTTCCTCGCCGTCGGGCTGCTGCAGCGCGCCAGCACGGTCGCCGCCGCGCACCGCGCCGTCGCCGCAGTCGACCAGACGGTCGTCGTGCCGGAGGAGCAGCGCAGCTTCACGGACTGGCAGCGCGCCGAGCCCTCCCGTCCGACGTGGACGCCCGTGCCGCTGCCGAGGCCCCGCTACCTGGAGCAGGCGGTCGCCGAGGCGACGCCGGCCCCGCCGCGCAACGACATCGCGATCGCCGCCTCCCTCCGAGCCGCCGCGCAGCGCGCCGACGAGGCGCTGCGCGCCGCGCAGACCGCGCCGGAGGTCGCCGCGCTGGACCGCACGCCGGTCGACGCGGTCGACGCCATGGCCGAGAGCGGCCCGGTCCTCACGGACCTCGACGGCGTGCTGCGCCGCCGCCGCACCGCCTGACCCCGCGCGTCCTGCTGTTCGCCGATCAGGGGGATCGGTTCCCGATTCCCCTGATCGGCGAACAGCTCTCGACGACGCCGGTCAGCGGGCGGTGAGCAGCTCCGTCAGGGCGGCCAGCAGCGGCTCGGGCGGGTTCAGCGCCTGCAGCTCGGCGAGGCGGGAGGCGACGGGCCGGTCCGCGCTCGCGACGCGCCACAGCTCGGCCTTCGCCTCGTAGGGGTGCTGTGCGGCGTTCAGCAGCGCGAACACGCGCGTCGGCACGTCCTGCGTCGCGGGCTGCGGGTCCGCGCCGACGCCCACCGTGAACGCCTCCGTCGCGTCGCGGGTGACGGCGATGCTCACCCGGCCCACGCCCTGGTCGGTGATCGGCCGCTCCTCGCCGTCGACGAGCAGCGCGGTGCCGGCGGGCAGCCCGAGCACCGTGACGGTCCAGGTGCGCGTCTCCGGCACGACGCCGGCCGGGCCGTCCGCTGCGGCGACGTGCAGGGTGCCGGTCGCCTGGTCCCAGCGCAGCGCGGTCCGCACCGTCGGCACGGTGTCCGGCGCGGTGCCCGTCCCGTCGTCCTCCACGAGCGTGAACGCGCCGTCGGCGCCGGGCGCGACCAGCACCTCGAGGTGCGCGGGGTTCACCGTCGCATCGGTCTCGTGCTCCGCCGCGAGCGGCAGGATGCCGCCGGCGCGCAGCAGCGCGGGCACGCCCGTGTCGTCGCGGTGCAGCCGCACCGACCGGCCGCCCTCGTGCACGATCGTCGTCGCGACGTCGATCCAGGTGCCGGGCGGCAGCCAAGCGGTCACGTCGCCCTGCAGCGTCACGGCGTCGCGCGGCCGCGTGATCGGCGCGACGACCAGCTCGCTGCCGAACCGGAAGACGTTGGGGGAGGCGTACGCCGACGCCTCGGCGGGCGCGTCGTAGTACAGCGGCAGCACGAGCGGCACGCCCTCCTCCGCCGCCCGCCGGTTCATCGTGTGCAGGTACGGCACGAGCCGCACGCGCAGCCGCAGCGCCTCGTCGATCGCGGTGCGGGTCTCCGCGGGGAACGCCCACGGCTCCTTCGCGAGGAACGGGTTGTTCGACGAGTGGAGGCGCAGGATCGGCGACCAGACGCCGAGCTGCACCCACCGCAGCGTCAGCTCGTCGTCGCGGGTGCCCCACAGGTGACCGCCGACGTCGTGGCTCCACCAGCCGTACCCGATGTTCGAGGCGGTCGCCGTGAACTCCGGCTGGAAGTCGAGCGACGCCCAGCTGACGACGGTGTCGCCCGAGAAGCCGACGGGGTACCGGTGGCTGCCGGGGCCCGCGTACCGCGAGAACGTGAGCGGCCGGCGCCCGCCGCGACCGGAGTCGAGGAAGTGGAAGTGGTTCAGCATCCACAGCGGGTCGATGCCGGCGATGCGAGAGTAGGGGCCCTGCTGCCAGTCGAGCCACCAGAAGTCGACGCCCTCGTCCTCGAGGCGGTGGTGCAGCACGTCGAAGTACGCCTCGAGGAACGCGGGGTCGGTGATGTCGAAGGCGATCGGCAGCCCGTCCTCCGGGTCCCGCCCGAGCGCGCGCGCCATGTCCGCGTACGCGTCCTCGAACCCGCGCACGCCGTCGGCCGGATGCACGTTCAGGGTGATGCGCAGCCCGCGCTCGTGCAGCGCCGTGAGGAATCCCTCCGGGTCCGGGAACAGCGACCGCTCCCAGCTGTACCCGGTCCAGCCGCTGCCGAACTCCGGCACGGAGTCGACGCGGTGCCAGTCCATGTCGATCACGGCGACGCTGAACCGCACCCCCTCGCGGTCGAACCGGTCGAGCAGCGCCAGGTACTCGTCGGCGGAGTAGCGGTGGTACCGGCTCCACCAGTTGCCGAGCGCCCACCGGGGCAGCAGCGGCTGGCCGCCCGAGAGCGCGTAGAAGGCCGCGAGCGCGCCGGCGAAGTCGTGCCCGAACGCGAAGACGTACAGGTCGAAGCGGTCGCCCTCCGGCCGCACCCCGACCCAGCCGTCGTCCGTGAACAGGAAGGAGGCGGAGTCGTCGAGCACCGAGATGCCGCCGCGCGCGACGACGCCCGGTCCGAGCGGCACGCGCCCGTCGGCCATGTCGAGGGTGCGCGCGGTGCCGCCGAGGCTCGCGTCCGCGTCGCCGAACCGCCAGCTGCTGTGCCAGCCCGAGATCGCGCCGCGCGCATCGACCTTGAGGCCGTTCGCGGAGGGGCGCCGGCGGTCGTAGGTGAGGTGGAACCGGTCCGTGATGACCTCGAGCACCTCGTCGCCCTCCACCACGCGGAACGCGGGCACGGGCAGGTCGCGGTGCAGCGCGAGCGTGGAGGCGCGGTCCTCGAAGACGCCGTCCTCGGCCCACTCGATCCGCACGAGCCCGTCGGCGAGCACGGTCAGCCGGAAGCGGTCGCCCTGCACCACCGCGCCCTCGGCGGGGAGGGGGGAGAGCGGGACCTGGAAGCGGGCGTCGACGCCGGTCTTCTGCACGCCGCGATCCTAGGAGCGCGCGCCTGTTCGAGCCGGGGCCCCGGTCGGTGCTATCCTCGACAACCGAACACGGGGCCTTGGCGCAGTTGGTAGCGCGTCTCGTTCGCAATGAGAAGGTCAGGGGTTCGAATCCCCTAGGCTCCACCGCAACAGCAGGAAAGCCGCCCTCCGGGGCGGCTTTCCTCGTTCCCGGCCCGGCTCCTCGATCCGCAGGGGCCGGATCAGGGGCCCGTGGAAGACTGCGCGCGTGACGCAGGACGACGACGTGCAGGCCCTCGAGCAGCAGGAGCGCGAGCTCGTGTTCGACCGGTTCGACCACTTCCACGCCTGGCGGCTGGGGGTGCGGATCACCGAGGTCGCCCTCGAGGCCGGGCACCTGGTCGCGGTCGACATCCGCCGGCCCGGGCTGATCCTGTTCCGCTCGGCGCTGCCGGGCGTCACCGCGGACCAGGAGGCGTGGATCGCCCGCAAGTCCGCGCTGACCCTGCGGATGGAGACGAGCAGCGCGCTCGTCGACGCCCGCCACCGTGACGCGGGCGTCGACGCCCGGGCCGCGGGCTGGCTCGGTCCCGAGTACGCGATCACCGGCGGCTCGTTCCCCATCCGCGTCCGCGGCGCCGGCGTGGTCGCCGCGGCGACCGCCTCCGGCCTGACCTCGATGCAGGACCACGACCTGGTGGTCGACGGCATCCGCGACTACCTCGCCTCCGGGGCGGCGGACTGAGCGCCGAGGACCGGTCCTGCCGGATGGTCCGCACCCTGCCGGGCAGGTCCCGGCACGGGGGAGGCACGCCCTCCTCCGGCAGGGCGTCGGGTGGGAGCAGGCCCCGCACGACCTGAACGTGCAGGCCGTCCACCTACCGTGGCGGCCGTGCGCGTGGTCATCGTGGGAGCAACCGGGAACGTCGGCACGGCGGTCCTCCGCCGACTGAGGGACGAGGAGGGCGTCGACCTCGTCGGCGTCGTGCGGCAGGTGCCGCCACCGGGAGCGCCCGCGCCCTACGACCGCGTCGCCTGGCACGGCGTCGACGTCGCGCAGCCCTCGAGCGTCGCCGCGCTCACCGCGGCCTTCGCCGGCGCGGACGCCGTGATCCACCTGCCGTGGCTGCTGCAGCCGAACCACGACGAGCGGGTCATGGCGGCCACCAACATCGACGGCCTGAAGCACGTGCTCGCCGCGGTCGTCGCGGCCGGCGTCCCGCAGGCGGTCGTCGTGTCGTCCGTGGGCGCCTACAGCCCCGGCCCGAAGCGCCGACGAGTCGACGAGTCGTGGCCGACCGGCGGGCTGCACAGCTCGCACTACGCACGGCACAAGGCGGTCAACGAGCGCATCCTCGACCGCTTCGAGACGGACCACCCGGAGGTGGTGGTCGCGCGGCTCCGCCCGGGGCTCGTCATGCAGGGGGTCGTGGGCGACGAGCTGCGCTCGCTGTTCATGGGACCCTTCATCCCCGTCCGGTGGCTCGGCCGCGTACCGCTGCCGATCGTCCCCATCCCCGTGCGGACGGTGTCCCAGGTGGTGCACGCCGACGACCTCGCGGACGCGTTCGCCCGCGTCGTGCTGCGCCGCGCCTCCGGCGCGTTCAACATCGCCACGGAGCCCGTCATCGGGCCGCAGGACGTGGCGTCGGTGCTCGGCGGCCGCTGGCTGCCCGTGCGGATCGCTCCGATCCGCGGCCTCGTCTGGCTGCTCTGGCACCTCCGGCTGCTCGCGGCCGATCCCGGCTGGATCGACATCGCGACCTCGGTGCCGCTCATGTCGACGGATCGGGCGCGGGAGGAACTGGGCTGGGTGCCCAGGAAAGACGGGGTCGAAGCGGTCGCAGAAGCGGTGCGCGGCGTGTCCGACAGGACGCGTTCGGCCGGTTCTCCGCATCTCGGTCGAACGCGCGGAAGATGATGCGTCAGTGATTCCCCGCGCTGCTCCGGGGCCTCTCGGATAGAGAGCGTTCGACGCGGCCCCGGACTGCATTCGGTGCAGCAAGTGCCTGTTGATGCAACTCGCCGCGCAAAAGATGCGTGAATTCGGTGCAATAGTGTGTACAGTTCTTTTGTGCGCAAATTCCGCGCACCTCGAACTACCCTCTTCAACAGGAGCACTCCACACCCATGGCGCAGAAGTACATCGTGCAGCTCGTCGACGACCTCACGCAGCAGCCGATCGAAGACGGATCCGGCGAGAGCGTGCGGTTCTCGCTCGACGGCGTCAGCTACACCATCGACCTCACGAACGAGCACGCGGACGAGTTCCGCTCCGCGATCTCGCCCTACGTCAACGCGGCCCGCAAGGCCGACGTCGCCGTCCGCGCGAAGGCCTCGTCGTCCGGTGCGCCCCGTGCGCCCAAGGGCGACCTGAAGGCGATCCGCGAGTGGGCCAACGCGAACGGCTACACCGTCTCGTCCCGCGGCCGCATCCCGGCCGACGTGCAGACGGCCTACAACGCCGCCAACTGATCGATCCTCGGAAGCGGTGGGAGCATCTCGCTCCCACCGCTTCCGTGCATTCCGCGGTCCTTATCCTGATCGCATGATCTCGCGTCCGCTCGCCCTCCGCCTCCGCGAGGCCGGACTGGTCTGGAGACCCGCGACCGGCGACCGCTTCCAATTGCTCGCGCAGGACATGGACTCGACCGGCACCGACGCCTTCACCGTCAGCGACATGACGATCGAGGCGCACGCCTATCCGACCGGCACGGTGCTCGGATTCAACGGCACCACCGAATGGGCGCTCGATTCCATCGCGATCGAGGAGGCGCTCTGGCTGCCGCGGGAGGACCAATTGCGGGAAGCGCTGAAAGGCACGTTCCAGCGCCTCGAACGAGATGAGCAGCAGGGCGGCTGGCGGGTGACCTGCACCTTTCGGGGAGAGGCGATGAGCCATCTCGCCGACACCCCCGAGGACGCCTACGCGATGGCCGTCCTCGCGGAGGTCGAGGCCGCGGCCTGAGGGCCGTGCGGCGACCCGTCAGCTCGGCGGCAGGGGGATGGGCGCCGTCTCCGGCACCGGACCCGCGTCGCGCCCCTTGAGGTCGGGGGAGACGGGTATGCCGACGGCCGCGGCGATCGTCGCCAGCGCCGCGAGCGCGGCGCCGCAGAGGAAGGCCGTCTGCGCGCCGAAGTGGTCGAGCGCCTGCCCGGCGAGCGCCGCGCCCAGGGCCACGCCGACGAGCTGACCCGTGTTCGTCCAGCCGTACGCCTCCGCGGTGTCGCTGAACCGGACGGAGCTCGAGACGATCGCGGACATCAGGCCGAGCGCCGGAGCCAGGCCGAACCCGGCGATGACGAGCGCGCCGGTCAGGCCCCAGAAGCCGGGCAGGAACGGCGTCAGCGCCACGCCGACGGTCACGACGACCAGGCGCAGCGTCAGCGACCAGGGACGCATCGGCAGGCGCCCGAGCGCGAAGCCGCCGAGCAGCGACGCGAGCGACCAGATCGCCAGCACCACGCCGCTCGTCGGGTCGTCCTCCCCGAAGGCGCCGGCGACGCTCGCCTCGATGGCGGCGCAGGAGGCGATCACGAGGAAGCCGACCACGGTCATCAGCGCCACCTGCGGACGCAGCAGCACCACGCCGAAGCGGCGCTTGCTGCGCGGGATGCGCACCCGGCCCACCTCCCGCGACGCCGCGAACCAGGCGCCGCCGCCGATCAGCAGCACCGCGGACAGCACCAGCGCGGCGGTGGTGCTCACGCCGGTCGCGAGGAACGTGACGAGCACCGGCCCGCCGATCCAGATCAGCTCCTGCAGCGACGCGTCGAGCGAGAACAGCGGGCCGAGCATCGACGAGGGCACGAGCTTCGGGTAGATCGTGCGCACCGCGGACGTGATCGGAGGGAAGGTCAGCCCCGCGAGCAGCGCGAGCACCGTCAGGCCGACCGGCGGCAGGTCGAGCAGGGCGATCGACGTCACGGCCGCCGCGCAGAGCACGGTCGTGACCACGACGACCGGTCGGATGCCGAGCCGCCCCATGAGCCGGCCGGTCGCGGGTCCGGACAGCGCCTGCCCGATGCTCAGGGCCGCGAGCACCACGCCGGCGACGCCGTAGGAGCCCGTCCGGCCCTCGACGTGGAAGAGCAGGCCGAGCGAGAGCATGCCGGAGGGGAAGCGCGCGGTCAGCTGCGCGGCGATGATCCGCACCACCCCGCGGGTGCGCACCAGCTCCCCGTATCCACCGTCCACAGCCCCTCCAGCGTAGAGCCCCGGGATGTCGGTGCTCCGACCTACGGTCTCCCCAGGCGGCGTCCGATCCCTCCCCAGACGGAGCCGCTTTCTCCACAGGCGATTGGTATCACCTGTGGACGACACGCCGCCGAATTCCACAACATCTTGGGTTGCATCCCGCCAGGTGCCCCGACATATAGTGGTCCCCCGGTTGTGGGGGAGTGTCGGACGACACGGTGTCGACGACACCCGGCGCGAGTGCGCCGGTCCCGGAAGAAGGAGGCGTTCATGGGCATCACGGTGGTCAAGCGGGACGGGACTCGCGAGCCCTACGACGCGAACAAGATCAACCTGGCGATCGAGCACGCGAGCGCCGGCCTCGACCCGAACATCACCTGGGTCACGCAGATCGCCTCCGAGCTCGAGCTCACCCTCTTCGACGGCATCACCACCCAGCAGCTCGACGAGGCCGTCATCCAGGTCGCGCTGCAGAACGTCAAGGACGACCCGGCGTTCGACACCGTGGCGGCCCGCCTGCTGCTGAAGACGATCTACAAGAGCGTGCTCGGCGACTACGCCGACGACACCGAGGTCAAGGCGCTGCACACGCAGCACTTCCGCGGCTCCATCGAGCGCGGCATCGCCGAGGACCTGCTCGACGACCGGCTCGGCTCGATGTTCGACCTCGACCGCCTCGCCGCCGCGCTCGACCCCTCGCACGACGAGCTGCTGAAGTACATCGGCGTCGTCACGCTGAACAACCGCTACGGCATCAAGGCCCGCAACGGCGAGCCGCTCGAGGTGCCGCAGTACTTCTGGATGCGCATCGCCATGGGCCTGTCGCTGAACGAGGCCGACCCCACCGCCGCCGCCCTCGGCTTCTACGACAAGATGTCGCGCCTCGACTACCTCGCCGCGGGCTCCACCCTGGTGAACGCCGGCACCAAGTACCCGCAGCTCTCCAACTGCTTCGTGCTCGAGATGCAGGACGACATCGAGCACATCGCGAAGACCACCCGCGACGTCATGTGGCTCACCAAGGGCACGGGCGGCATCGGCCTCTCCGTCACCAAGCTGCGCGCCCAGGGCTCGCCGATCCGGTCGAACAACACGACCTCGACCGGCCCGATCCCGTTCATGCACACGATCGACTCGATCCTCCGCGCGGTCTCCCGCGGCGGCAAGAAGTTCGGCGCCCTCTGCTTCTACATGGAGAACTGGCACCTCGACTTCCCCGAGTTCCTCGACCTGCGCCAGAACTCCGGCGACCCGTACCGCCGCACCCGCACCGCGAACACGGCGGTGTGGATCTCCGACGAGTTCATGAAGCGCGTCCAGAACGACGACGCCTGGTACCTGTTCGACCCGCTGGAGGTCTCCGACCTCAACGAGCTGACGGGCAAGGCGTTCTCGGAGCGCTACGCCCACTACGTCGCCGAGGCCGACGCCGGCCGCATCCGCGCCTTCAAGCGCATCGGCGCCCGCGAGCAGTTCAAGGCGATCCTCATGTCCCTGCAGACCACGAGCCACCCGTGGCTGACGTGGAAGGACACGATCAACAACCGGGCGCTGAACAACAACACCGGCACGATCCACTCCTCGAACCTCTGCACCGAGATCACGCTGCCGCAGGACCGCGACAACGTCTCCGTCTGCAACCTGGCCTCGATCAACCTCTCCCGCCACCTGACGACCGACGAGAACGGGAAGCTCGGGTTCGACTGGCAGCAGATCCACGCCAGCGCGAAGAGCGCGATCCGTCAGCTCGACAACCTGATCGACATCACGATCTCGAGCGTCGACGAGGCGGACCACTCCAACGAGCAGAACCGCGCGGTCGGCCTCGGCGTCATGGGCTTCACCGACGTCGTCGAGCGCCTCGGCTTCTCCTACGAGAGCGAGGAGGCGTACGCCCTCATCGACGAGGTGATGGAGCACGTCTCCTACGCCGCGATCGAGGAGTCGGTCGACCTGGCCCAGGAGCGCGGGGCGTACCCGAACTTCCAGGGCTCGCGGTGGAGCGAGGGCCTCGTGCCGTTCGACACGATCGCGATCACCGAGGCGGAGCGCGGCGTGCCCGTGCTCGTCGACCGCACCACGCGCCTCGACTGGGACGCGCTGCGCGAACGGGTCAAGGGCGGCATGCGCAACGCGACGCTGATGGCGATCGCGCCGACCGCCTCCATCGGCCTCGTCGCCGGCACCACGCCGGGCCTCGACCCGCAGTTCTCGCAGATCTTCAGCCGCTCCACCTCCTCGGGCAAGTTCCTCGAGGTGAACCGCAACCTGGTCGGCACGCTGCAGCAGGCGGGCCTGTGGGAGCGGACGCGCGAGGCGATCCTGCGCAGCCAGGGCGACATCCAGAACATCGCCGAGATCCCCGACGAGATCAAGGCGACCTTCAAGACCAGCTTCCAGCTGTCGCCGTACTCGTTCCTCGAGGTCGCGGCGCGTGCGCAGAAGTGGATCGACCAGGCGATCAGCCGCAACATGTACCTCGAGACGCGTGATCTCGGCGACATGATGTCGATCTACTCCGCCGCCTGGGAGCGCGGCGTGAAGACGACCTACTACCTGCACATGAAGCCGCGGCACACCGCCGAGCAGTCGACCGTGCGGGTGAACAAGGCCGAGACCATCGACCAGGGCGCGGGGGCGTCCAACGGTCGACGCGGTTTCGGAGCGAGCGCGCCGCAGCCTGCGGCCGCCGCGCCCGCCGCCCCCGCTCGTCGGGGCTTCGGCGGACTCGGATCGCCGGTGCGCGGCACCGACGGCAACAAGGGGGAGTGACATGTTCGAGAACGACGGCGACCAGGTCGACGGCACCGACTTCATCGGCGGGTACAGCGTGCCGATGGACCCGATGGACCTGCTGCAGTGCGACTCCTGCCAATAGGCGGAGTTCGCGCGGGCGACTGACGACGACGGAAGAGGGTAGAGACATGGGCATTCTCGGCACCGGCATCCAGGAGGGACTCCTCCTGAAGCCCGTCCGCTACCAGTGGGCGATGGACCTGTACGAGCAGGCCGTGGCGAACACGTGGTTCCCGAACGAGATCCAGCTCGGCGAGGACATCGCGGACTTCAAGCGCATGACCGACGAGGAGCGCCACGCGGTCACGTTCCTGATGAGCTACTTCAACCCGAGCGAGCTGCTCGTGAACAAGGCGCTCGCGTTCGGCGTCTACCCCTACGTCAACGCTCCCGAGGCGCACCTCTACCTCGCGAAGCAGATGTGGGAGGAGGCCAACCACTGCATGTCGTTCGAGTACGTCCTCGAGACGTTCCCGATCGACCGCGACGAGGCCTACAACTCCCACGTCGACATCCCGTCGATGGCGGCGAAGGAGGCCTTCGAGGTCGAGTTCATCAAGCGGATGTCCGAGCAGACGCTCGACATCACGACGACCGAGGGCAAGCGCGACTTCGTGCGCAACCTCGTCGCCTACAACGTGATCCTCGAGGGCATCTGGTTCTACTCGGGCTTCATGGTGGCGCTGTCGTTCCGCCAGCGGAACCTGCTGCGCAACTTCGGCTCCCTGGTCGACTGGATCGTCCGCGACGAGTCGCTGCACCTGAAGTTCGGGATCAACCTGATCCTCACGGTGCTCGAGGAGAACGAGGACCTGCAGACGCCGGAGTTCGCGGAGGAGATCCGCCAGATGATCCTGAACGCCGTCGAGATGGAGGAGCAGTACAACCGCGACCTGCTCCCCGGCGGCATCCTCGGGCTCAACGCGAACTACATCAACCAGTACGTCAAGTACCTGGCGGATCGCCGGCTCGAGGAGCTCGGCTTCGAGGCCGAGTACAAGGTCTCGAACCCGGCGAAGTGGATGGCGACGGCGAACGACACGCTGCAGCTCGTCAACTTCTTCGAGTCGACGAACACCTCGTACGAGTCGAACGCGTCGGCGGCGGTCAGCTCGCGCTGACCCGCGGAGTCTTTGAGGTACGTCACCCCGCGGGCGTCACCTTCCCGAGAAGGATGTGCCCCTCGCCGGCCAGGGCGAGGGGCACGGGTTCCACTGGTGAGCGGAACCGTCAACCTATCCCACGCGGGGTGGAAGGAGGGATGACCATGGCTCGATCCGGAGGACGCACAACCGCCCGAACCGCACGAGTTGCTTCTCGTGTGCTTCGCGACGCTCGGTACTCAAAGGCCGCGAAGACCGCGGCCGCCAGTGCCCTTGCCCAGCGGAAGCGCTAGGTAACAGCTTGCGAGGCGCGCGTCTACTGTCTCTGGTCCGGCAGTAGATGCGCGCTCGCAGTTTGCATCGGTCGCTTACGGTGGCCGCGATCGCAGTAATTCGGTCCGTAGAAGCTAATTGTTTATGTCGGCTTGTCGCCGTCGCTAGGAGATCAGATGGCGTGGACCAGGCCTATTCACACAAAGGGCGAGATTCAGCGTGCTGGCCTAGTGCTTGCGGACGCGAGCGCGGTTGATGCTGATCGCAAGGCGGCAATTGCGATTGTGAATAACTGGCGGTCTGCACACGGATTTCCTCTCAACACCTTGACCGTAAACTTGCGCAAAAGGGCGACTGATGTTGATGCAAATGCCCTAGTCGCTCAGCGCATCAAGCGTCTTCCGTCGATCGTGGGGAAGCTGCAACGTTTTCCGAGCATGAACCTTGCTCGGATGCAGGATCTTGGTGGATGCAGAGCCGTGATGCCCGAGGTGCAGCAAGTGCACGAGGTCGTCGAGGGCCTCATGACCGGCAAGCATAAGCATCGCTTGATCCGGCAAGACGACTACCTGACCAGCCCCAAGGGCTCTGGCTATCGCGGTGTTCACCTCTTCTACTCGTACCGAAGCGACAGGCGGCAAACCTGGAACAACCTAGCCATCGAAGTGCAGGTTCGGTCGCAGTTGCAACACGCCTGGGCTACCGCAGTTGAAACGGTAGGTCTCTTCACAAGTCAGGCCTTGAAGTCAAGTAGGGGCGAAGACCACTGGCTGCGTTTTTTTGTGGTCATGAGTTCGGTCATCGCTCTGCGCGAAAATCTTCCTGTCGTGCCGGGGACAAGCGATGATCCGGCTCAACTTCGGGATGAACTTCAGGAGCTTGCTTCTCTCCTTGACGTCATCAATAGGCTTGAGGGGTACGCCGCGCTGCTCCAGGAGAGCGAGCAGCACATGGCTAACGCTAAGTTCGTCATCCTCACGCTAGATGTCCCGAATAGTCAGTTGACAATCCGTGGTTACGTCAAGCAGGACGATGCGGCAGAAGCGTACGCGCAGATGGAGGCCGAGACCGGAGACGGCGTGGATGTGGTAATGGTGTCTGTTAGTTCCATTGCTGGACTCCGTACTGCGTACCCGAACTACTTCCTCGATACGACTCGATTTGTGAGTGTTCTGCGTGAGGCTCTCGAGTTGTAAGCACATCGCCGGCTTGAGGAGCTCGGCTTCGAGGCCGAGTACAAGGACGCCGCCGTCGCCCATCCCGAGGGCGGCGGCGGCGTCCTCGTTCTGCGCCCGGAACCGGAGGAGACGCCCGATGGAGCCCGTCGAGACGACCGCGGGCGGCCGTGCCCTGCGCATCCGCCGCGCGACCGCCCAGGACGTGCCCGCGATCGTCGCGCTGCTCACCGACGACGCCATCGGCGCGGGTCGCGAGCGCGCGGACGACCTCGAGCCGTACCGCCGCGCGTTCGCCGCGGTGGACGCCGACCCCGCGCACCTGATCGTGGTGGCGGAGGTGGACGGCGAGGTGGCGGCGACCCTCCAGCTCTCCCTGCTCCCCGGCCTCTCCCGGCAGGGCGCGCTGCGGGCCCAGGTGGAGGGGGTCCGGGTCGGAGGCGCCCACCGCGGCTCCGGGCTCGGGACCGCACTGCTGCGCTGGGCGCTCGGGGAGAGCCGCGACCGGGGCGCCGCACTCGTGCAGCTGACGACCGACCTGCGGCGCGAGGACGCGCGGCGGTTCTACGAGCGGCTGGGCTTCGCCGGCTCGCACCTCGGCATGAAGCTCGACCTCGGCGCCGGACCCGCAGGCGCCTGACCGGATCTGCGACGTCCGACCAGGGGAGCGCCTGGTCACGTGTCCGCGATCCGGTCAGGAGTCAGCGGGTGAGCGGCGCCGCCGAGGTACGCGAGGCGACGAGCACCACGAGCAGGCCGAGCAGCGCGGCGAGGCCGAAAGCGGCCGCGAACTCCTGGCCCGGCACGGCGACCGCGATCACGCCGACCAGGGTCAGCGCGAGGCCGTTGCCGAAGCCGTCGCCGATCTGCAGCGCCGCGCTGTTGCGGCCCCGCTCCTCCGGCGCGGACAGCGCGAGCGTGGAGGTGCTGAGGCGCGGGTACGCGGTGCCGATGCCGAGCCCCGCGAGCAGCCAGCCGACCACCACGAGCGGGATCAGCGCCGTGGCGGTGCCGGTTCCGACCACGAGCGCCCCGGTGAAGAAGACGCCCGCGCCGATCCCGATGCACCGCCGGTCGGTGAGCCGGCCGCTGAGGCGGCTCTGCAGCTCCGAGCCCGTGGCCCAGGAGACGGCGCCGACGGTCGTGATGCCGCCGGCCACGACGGGCGACAGGTCGCGCAGGGCGATGAGCGAGTACGGGAGGTAGGCGTCGGCCGCCGCGAACCCGGCGCTGAACAGCCCGCGCGCGACGATCACCGACGGCAGCCCGCGCGCGGCCCGCAGCGCGCCCCTGGGCAGCAGCGGGCGCAGCGCGGCGATCGCACCGACGGCCGCCAGGGCGGCCAGCACCGGGCCGACCCCCGGCACGTCGAGCAGCGGCCGCATCGCGAGCAGCGCGACCGCCGCCGCGACGGACCAGGCGAGGCGGGAGGCGGGCATGCGGTCGCCGGTCCCGGGCATCGGAGCCCGGCGCAGCTGGGGCAGCAGCAGCGCCGTCGAGCCGGCGACGAGCGGCAGGATCCCGAGGAACACCCAGTGCCAGCTGAGGTACGTCGACACCGCGCCGGCGGCGAACGGCCCGATCAGCGACGGCAGGACCCAGGCGGCGGCGAGCAGCGCGAAGATCCGCGGGTGGAGGCGCTCGGGGTAGACCCGCGCGACCAGCACGTAGAGCGCGACCCCGATGCCGCCGGCGCCGAGGCCCTGCAGGGTGCGTCCGGCGATCAGCACCGGCATCGTCCCCGCCGTGCCGGCGAGCACCAGCCCGGCGGCGAACAGGGCGACGCCGACGAGCAGCGCGCGCGCGGGCCCGCTGCGGTCGCTCCAGGCGCCGCCCGCGACGTTGCCGATGACGCCTGCCGCGGAGAAGGAGGAGAACGTGAGCGCGTAGACGGAGGCGCCGTGCAGGTCCCGGGCGGCCAGCGGCATGGCGGTGGTGACCGCCAGCGCCTCGAAGGCGATCAGGAACCCGAGGGCGAACACCCCGACGGTCGCGACGCGGAAGCGCGGGGAGAAGGCGCCGTCGGTCACCGCCCAAGCCTAGGAAGGCGACCCCGAGGCGCTTCGCAGGCAGCGGCGGGAGCGGCCCATACGCTCGAGGGATGGGCTCCCGGACACTGACGCGCGCGGCCGGTCCGGACCGGTTCGAGCACGCGGGGTGCACCGTGGTCGACCACCGCTACGGTGCGGGTCCCGGAACGCCGTTCGTGCTGGTGCACGGCATCGGCTGCGGCCTCTCGTACTTCGAACCGATCGCGCCGCTGCTCGCCGAGCACGGGCCCGTCCACGTGCTCGAGCTGCCGGGCTTCGGGGACGCGCCGAAGCCGCCGTCGGTGCTGACCATCGAGGAGCACGCGGGGCTCGTGGTCGCGCTGCTGCGCTCGATGGGCCGGCCCGTCGTGCTCGTCGGCCAGTCGATGGGCTGCGAGATCGTGCTCGAGGCCGCGCTGCGAGCGCCCGAGCTGGTCGAGCGCGTCGTGTTGATCGGCGCCGTGACCGACCCGGACGAGCGGACCGCGCTGCAGCAGGGGCTGCGGTTGGCGCAGGACGTGCTCGGGGAGACCCCGGCGACCAACTGGCGCGTGTTCTCCGAGTACCTGAAGTGCGGACCGCGCCGGTACCTGGCCACGCTGCCGTCGATGCTGGCCTACGACACCGAGGCGGCGGCGGCCGCGCTGACGGTGCCGGCCCTGCTCATCAGGGGCGAGAAGGATCCGATCTGCCGCCGGCCGTGGGCTCGACGCCTGGCCGCCCGGCTCGCCGTGGGACGGCTCGTGGAGATCCCCGGCGGGCATCACAACGCGCACTCGACCCACCCTCGCGCGACCGCGTCCGCGATCCTCACCGCACCGCTGCGGACGCGCGTGTGAGCGTCGCGCGGATCGCCGGCTGGTGGGCGCGCGACTACGTCGCGGCGGTGCAGTGGCAGGTCGGGCCGCTGCTGCAGCACCACGACCCGGCGGACTACCTGCAGGGGCGGCCGGGGCAGCGGCACGTCGTCGTCCTGCCCGGCATCTGGGAGACCTGGCGCTTCCTCCTCCCGCTCGTCGACCGCCTCCACCGCGCCGGGCACCCGGTGCACGCGGTGACCGCGCTGCGGAACAACGGGGCGACCGTCGACTCGAGCACGGACGTCGTGGCGTCCTACCTCGCGGATCACGACCTCGACGACGTGCTGATCGTCGCCCACAGCAAGGGCGGGCTGATCGGCAAGGACCTGATGCTGCGGCCGGACACCGGGCCGCGGGTGCGCAAGATGTTCGCGATCTCGTCGCCGTTCTCCGGGTCGATCTACGCCCGGTACATCCTGCTGCCGAGCCTCCACGCGTTCTCACCGAAGGACCCGACGACGGTGCGCCTCGCGGCGGACCGCAGCGTGAACGCCCGCATCACCTCGGTGTGGGCAAAATTCGACCCGCACATCCCGGGCGGCTCCGAGCTGCCGGGTGCGGCGCTGAACCGGCGCATCGACGACGGCGGGCACTTCCGCATCCTCCGCAACCCGGAGGTGCTGCGCGAGCTCGACCGGTTCGCCGCCACTCCCTGATCCGTTGCGCCGACCCTTGCGTTCCCGGGCCGATCGGCGCAGCATCGGAGGCGAGGAGGTGGTGCGCGTGGCAGATTCATCCATGGACATCGACGCGCCTTCCACCTCGCCCGTCCTCCACTGAACGGTCGGGCGAGCGAGGCAAGGCCGCGCGTCGAGTCGGGCCGGCTCCCTTCCGGGGACCGGCCCGACACCTTTCCCTCAGGAGGCACGATGCGAGCGGTCGCCCTGCTGCGCGGCGTCAACGTCGGCGGCGTCCGCTTCGCGATGGCGGACCTGCGGACCGCGCTCGAGCAGGCCGGCTTCTTCGAGGTGCGGACCGTGCTCGCGAGCGGCAACGTCGTGCTCACCGCGAGCGAGGACGACCCCGTGGCGATCGCGAGCCGGGTGCACGCGGTGATCCAGGAGCGGTTCGGCTTCGACGTAGCCGTGCTGGTGGTGAGCCTGCCGGTCGTGCGGGAGGCGGTCGACGAGTACCCCTTCCCCCGGGCCGACGACCGGCACGCCTACGTCGTCTTCGCGGAGGACCGCGCCGCGCTCGCGGAGCTGGTCGACGGGGTGGGGGAGCTCGATCCCGAGGAGGAGCAGGTGCGGCACGGCGAGGACGTCCTCTACTGGGACGCCCCGAAGGGCCGCACGCTCGACACCCGCTTCGGGAAGCGCTTCGGGAAGCAGCAGCGGTCGGGCGCGGTCACCACCCGCAACATCAACACGCTCGAGAAGATCCTCGCCGGCGGCTGACGGGGTTCCGCCATGCTGGGCGGCGTGGACGACGACCGCGGCCGCAGCGCCGAGCGCCTGATCACCTTCACCGACGCGGTCGTCGCGATCGCGATCACCCTGCTGGCCCTGCCGCTGGCGGAGATCGGGCACGACGCGGTCGGGCACGGGCTGGACGGGTTCCTCGAGGAGAAGGGCTCCACGATCCTCGGGTTCGTGATCAGCTTCTTCGTGATCGCCCGGCTCTGGTGGGGCCACCACCGGATCCTCGAGCACGTGCAGCGCTGGGACGGCGCGCTCGTGGTGCTCACCGTGCTCTGGCTGTTCACGATCGTGCTGCTCCCGCCCGCGACGGCGCTCACCACGGTAAACCACCCGGAGGTCCACCCCGAGGTGATCACGGTGTACATCGGGGTGATGGTGGTCAGCAGCGCGCTGCTGACCGCGTTGGCGAGCCACGTCGCGCGTCGCCCGGCCCTCACCGACGGTCACGACGACGAGGCCGGCGCCCGCCTCCTCGGCTCCGTGGTCAGCACGGTCGGCTTCGTCATCGCCCTGGTGATCGGGACGCTCGTCCCGTCCGTCAACTACTTCGCGCTCTTCGTCCTGGTGCTCACCGGCCAGGTCGGCCGCTTCGCGCGGCGCCGTCGGCGACGGCGACTGAACATCCGGTGACGATCCGCCGCGCCTGTGCGCGGCCTCGTTGCCCGCTGTCCGAGGAGGATGGAACACTTGAGCCGTCGCTGAGGTTGACGACCCGGTGACCCGTCGAGGGCGAGCGCTCCACGCTCCGTCCCTGTCGTCCCGGCTCGCTGCGCGAGCCCGTCAAGGACGCCGCCCCCGAACATCCCGGAGGTCCTCGTGACCGAGACCATCGACCGTCAGCAGGGCGCGCCGGCGAGCGGCCCCGAGCGGATCAGCCGCCGCAACGCGATCGTGATCGGCGTCCTGCTCGTCTCCGCCTTCGTCGTCGTGCTGAACGAGACGATCATGAGCGTCGCCATCCCGGTCCTCATCAAGGACCTGCACGTCGACGCGAGCACCGGCCAGTGGCTCTCGACCGCGTTCATCCTGACGATGGCGGTCGTCATCCCGGTGAGCGGGTTCCTCATCCAGCGGATGACGACCAGGTCCCTGTTCGCGATCGCCCTCGGCTCCTTCGTCGCCGGAACGCTGCTCGCGGCGCTCGCGCCGACCTTCTCCGTGCTGCTCGTCGCCCGCATCATCCAGGGCGTCGGCGCCGCCGTCGTCACGCCGCTGCTGATGACGACGGTGATGACGATCGTGCCCGAGTCCCGCCGCGGCGTGATGATGGGCAACATCTCGATCGTCATCTCGGTGGCGCCCGCGATCGGCCCGACCGTCTCCGGCGCGATCCTCAGCGTGCTGCCGTGGCCGTTCATCTTCTGGTGCGTGCTGCCCATCGCGGCCGTCGCGCTGGTGCTCGGCCTGCGCCTCATCTCGAACATCGGCGAGCCGCGCCACGTCCCGATCGACCTGATCTCGATCCCGCTGTCCGCCATCGGCTTCGGCGGGATCGTCTACGGCCTGAACGCGGTGGGCCAGGGGGCGTCCTCGAAGGAGGGCATCTCGCCGACGGCCGTCGCGGTGCCGGTCGTGATCGGCGTCGTCTCCCTCGTGCTCTTCCTGCTGCGGCAGCGCGCGCTGCAGCGCAACGACAACGCGCTGCTCGACCTGCGGGTGTTCCAGTCGCGGGTGTTCAGCGCCTCCGTCGCCTCCGGCTCGCTCGCCTTCCTCGGGCTGCTCGGCAGCG
Organism: Amnibacterium soli; assembly: GCF_039544415.1. NCBI lineage: Bacteria > Bacillati > Actinomycetota > Actinomycetes > Micrococcales > Microbacteriaceae > Amnibacterium > Amnibacterium soli. The sequence goes on from NZ_BAABLP010000005.1 coordinate 136,727, forward strand.
CGATCCTGCTGCCCATCTACCTGCAGAACGTGCTGGGCCTGACGACGTTGCAGACGGGCCTGCTGGTGCTGCCCGGCGGCCTGCTGATGGGCGTGCTCGGCCCGGTGGTCGGCAAGCTGTACGACCTCTTCGGGCCCCGTCCGCTGCTCATCCCCGGGCTCGCGATCGGCACGGTCGGGCTGGTGCTGCTCGGCACGCTGACCGCGACCACGCCGGCGTGGCAGGTGCTGATCTACCACGTGGTGCTCAGCCTCGGTCTGGCGTCGGTGCTGCCGTCGGTGTTCACGGCCGGGCTGTCCGCCGTACCGCCGCGCTTCACCTCCTACGGCAGCGCGATCTTCGCCACGGTGCAGCAGGTCGGCGGTGCGGCCGGCACCGCGCTCGCCATCACGCTGCTCGCCCTCGGCGCCTCCGGCTTCCACGGCGCCGGCGGTGCCGGTGCGGCCGAGGCGGCGGGCACCCGGCTCGCGTTCCTCGTCAGCGCGGGCATCTTCGTGGTCGCGATCCTGATCGCGACGATGGTCAAGCGCGTGGAGGGGAACGGCCCGGTTCCGGCCGGGCACTGAGCCCGCTCGCGCCGCCCGCCGCCCGGAGTGCACCGAGGCGGCGGGCGGCGCGCTGCCGAATGCACTCAGCGCGATCCGGGGCGCAGGCGTCATCATGAGCGCGGAGGTGCCGTGGAACGCAACCCGCAGACCGGCCGCAGCTCACGGCTCTCGATGCAGCGCCTCCATCACAGCGGCTCCCAGCCCGTGAAGGTGCTGCTGATCGGCGACCGCGCGCACCTGTTCGCGGCCGTGGAGGGCGCGACGCTCGCGGAGCGCGCCGCCGATCGCATGTGGCTCTCGACGCGGCACGGCGTCGACCTCGACGTGCTGACCGACCTCGCGCCCGTGCTGCGGGCCGTGCAGGGCGTGTTCCACACCTGGCGCCTGTGGCGCTACGACGTGGTGCTCGTCGCGCTCGGGGAGGGGCTCGACTCGGCGCGCAGGCCCCGCACCCTCGCCCGGGTCGGCGACCTGCTCGAGGAGGTCATCGAGGACGCGGCCGATGCGACCGAGGTGGTCGTCGTCGCCCCGCCGATCGTCGCGCCGGAGGGCAGCCGGCACGCGGCAGCCCCCGAGGACCGCCTCCGTTCCACGGTGGGCCGCATCGGCTCCGCCCGCATCCGCTTCCGCACGGTGCAGACGCCCGACGAGGCGCTGCAGCGCTCGCGCGCGTGGGCGACGGCGCTCGGGGAGGAGGTCGCCGACTCCGTGCGCCGCCTCCAGCAGGCTCCCGTCGCGGCGACCGCCTCCGCCCGCCGCGGCGGCCCCGACGACGAGCAGGCCCGGCAGCACGCGCTCGACGCGCTGCACGTCGTCGGCCGGGGCCCCGACCCGAGGCTGAACGACCTCGTCGAGCTCGCCCGCAACGCCTTCGGCACCGAGAGCGCGGAGATCAACTTCATCGACCACGACCGGCAGTGGAAGATGGCCGTCGCCGGTGCCGATCCGGGCGAGAACCCGCGTGCGCACTCGTTCTGCACGATGACGATCGAGCGGGAGGAGCCGACCGTGGTCAGCGACGCGACGGTCGACCCGCTGTTCCGGAACAGCCCGCTGGCGCAGGGGCCGCACCCGATCCGCTTCTACGCCGCGCACCCGATCGAGTCCGCGGACGGCTACCGGATCGGCTCGTTCTGCATCTACGACCCGGAACCGCGCGACGTGCGCGGCCTCGACCTCGGGGTGCTGCGCGACCTCGCACTGCTGGCGCAGGCCGAGATCACGGGCGCCGACGCGCCGCCCGAGGGGCTCTCGCCCGACCTGGCCGCCCGCTAGGCCTGCGACCATCGAGGCGTGCTCGCCGAACCGCTCGACCTCCTCCCGCTGCTGTCGGACCCGCGCCTCGTGCTGCTCGACGTGCGGTGGCGGCTCGACGCCCCCGACGGTCGGCCCGCCCACCGGGAGGCGCACCTGCCCGGCGCGGTCTACGTCGACCTCGACACCGAGCTCGCCGGGCCCCACGCGCCGGGCGCCGGACGGCACCCGCTGCCGCGTCCGGAGGACCTGCAAGCGGCCGCACGCCGCTGGGGCGTGCGCCAGGACAGCGTCGTCGTCGCGTACGACGACCTCGGCGGCATGTCCGCGGCGCGCGCGTGGTGGCTGCTGCGGGACGCCGGGCTGCCGGACGTGCGGGTGCTCGACGGCGGGCTCGCCGCCTGGCGCCGGGCCGGCCTGCCCCTCGAGGCGGGCGACGTGACGCCCGAGCCCGGCGACGTGCGGCTCGAGCCCGGCCACCTGCCGGTGCTCGACGCGGACGGTGCAGCGGGGTTCGGCGGCGCCCTGCTCGACGCGAGGGCCGGCGAGCGGTACCGCGGCGAGGTCGAGCCGATCGATCCGCGGGCGGGCCACATCCCGGGCGCGGTGAGCGCACCGACCGCGGGGAACCTCGACGCCGACGGCCGCTTCCTGCCTCCCGCTGCGCTGCGGGAGCGCTTCGCGGCGCTCGGGGTCGACCTCGACGCACCCGTCGCCGCGTACTGCGGTTCGGGCATCACCGCCTCGCACGAGGTGCTCGCGCTCGCCGTCGCCGGGGTGGACGCGGCGCTCTACCCCGGCTCGTGGAGCGCCTGGTCGAGCGACCCCGCCCGCCCGGTCGCGACGGGTGCGACTCCGTGAGCCCGGGCGACGGACCGGCCGCGCACGATCCGCAGGTGCTGCGGGAGGACGACCCGGGCGTCGCCGTGCTGCTCGCCGGCGGCTGGGTCGTGGCGCACCGCTCGTGGGGCGCCCGCCTGCGGGTCATCGACCCGGAACGCCTCCGCGCGCTCGTCGCGACGGCCGAGGCCCGCGGCTGCACGGTCGTCGAAGCCGGATCGGAGGCGGATCCGGGCATCGCCGCGCTCGAGGCGAGCGTGCGCGAGGACTACCCGGGCGGTCCCGCGACCGCGCCCGCCGAGCACGACGAGGCGGCGCTCGCCGCGCTGCGGGAACGCGGCACCCGATTCTTCGCCGCGCTCGACGACGGGGAGGTCGTCGCGGTCACGGCGATCGAGCGCGACGGCGAGCGGGCCGAGACGGACTTCACCGCCGTCGCCCGCACCCACCGCCGGCGCGGCCTTGCGGAGGCGGTCAAAGCGGCCTCCGTGCTCGCGCTCGCAGCGGAGGGCGTGCAGGTCTTCGGCACCGGCGGCGCGGACGAGAACGCCGCGAGCCTCGCGATGAACGCCCGCCTCGGCTACGCGGTGACGGAGCGCTGGCTCACCCTCGTCCCGCCCCGCTGAGGTCCGAACCGATTCGCGCGGCGCGCCTCCGGCATGGTGGACGGCGCCACTCCCGCGAGAATCCGGCGGGATTCGACACGCGCACCTAGAGTTCCTCCGCGCTCACGAGTCGGAGGAGACCAATGGAGTTCGAAGACAAGCTCGCTGCACTCGCGACGAAGGTCCGGAATCAGCGCGACGCGATCCAAACGGAGGAGGCGACGAAGAACGCCTTCATCATGCCGTTCATCTCGACGATCCTCGGATACGACGTGTTCAACCCGCTCGAGGTCGTGCCCGAGTTCACCGCCGATGTCGGTGTGAAGCGCGGGGAGAAGGTCGATTACGCGATCATGCGCGACAGCGAGGTGCAGATCCTCATCGAGTGCAAGCGGTCGACCGATGCGCTTCGCATCGAGCACGCTTCACAGCTGTTCCGATACTTCGCCGTCACGAACGCGCGGATCGCGGTGCTCACCAACGGGCAGGTGTACCAGTTCTACACGGACCTCGATGCGCCGAACCGCATGGATGAGAAGCCGTTCCTCGTGCTCGACCTCCTCGATCTCGACGAGACGCTCGTACCCGAGCTGCGGAAGCTGACGAAAGAGGTCTTCGACCTCGATTCGGTGATCAACGCAGCGGAGGAACTGAAGTACGTCGGGCAGATCAAGCGATTGATCGCGTCGCAGTTCAAAGCCCCCGAGGACGACTGGATCAAGTTCTTCACGCAGCGCGTCTACGACCGGTCGATCACGCAGCGGGTGCGTGAGCAGTTCGCGCCCCTGGTGCTGAAAGCCGGCGTGCAGTTCCTCAACGAGCAGGTGAACGACCGGCTCAAGACGGCGCTCGGGTCGAGCGGATACTCGGCGATCAGTCCGACGCAGGCGGCGGAAGCCGTGACGAGCGAGCCGATCGCCGAGGAGGACCTGGCCCGCGACACCGAGATCGAGACCACCCTCGAAGAGCTCGAGGGGTACCAGATCGTGAAGGCGATCGCCTGCAGCGAGGTGAAGCCCCAGCGGATCGCGCAGCGGGACGCGAAGTCGTACTTCGCAATCCTGTTGGATGACAACAACCGCAAGCCCATCGCGCGCCTCCACTTCAACAGCAAGAAGCAGAAGTACCTCGGGCTGTTCGACGCGGACAAGAACGAGACGCGCCACACCCTCACCGGTCTGGACGACATCTACCAGCACGCGGATTCCATCAGGTCGGCGGTGCGGTCCTACCTCGAGTCACCGGTGGACGCCTGACGTCTGCTCGTCCCACCGTCCTGCGGTGATTCCGACTGGTGCGGCTGCTGTCGCAGCCGCACCAGTCCGGGTTCACCGCCTTTCAGGAAGGCGTGAGGGCCTTGCGGATGCGCTGGAGGGAGACCGCCTCGCTGGTCGGCAGCGTCTGGGCGAAGAGGCTGAGGCGGAACTCCTCCAGCAGCCAGCGCGCGTGCACGAGGTTCGGCGCGAGCCCGGGCGTGAGCGGCAGCGTGCCGCCGGCCTGGAGGTAGAGCTGCTGAGCGGTCTGCGCCTCGTTCATCCACACGCGGTCGCGGTTCGCCTGCTCGGGCAGCCGCTCGACGCGGCGCACGACGCCCGCCGCGTATACCGCGACGCGCGGCAGCCGGTCGGCGCCGTCGACCCGCACGAAGCCGGGGTGGATCAGCGCGTCGAGCTGCGCGCGGGCGTCCGACAGGGCCGGCACGAGCGCGAGGCTCGTCGCCTGCCGGATCGCCCGGTCCGCCTCCCGCGCCCCGGCGAGCGCAGCGGCGGCGGCGCCGACGACCTGGAACAGGTCGTCCACGACGCGGGCGGACGCGGCCTCGCGCATCCGGTCGAACGTCGCGCGGTCCCAGGCGACGCCGTCGGGCGCGACCTGCAGCTGGATGCGGTCGAGCACGGCGTCGAAGCAGTCCTGGAACAGCGCCTCGGTGCTGCGGTACGGGCTGGCGCCGAGCGCCAGCTTCTCCGCGCCGGACAGGTGCTCCCGCACGTAGGACGCGGGGGAGGGGGTCGCGAGGGCGAGCAGGCGGTGCACGCCCGCACGGGTCGACGCGACCTGCTCCTCCGGCGTCGCGAGCAGCCGCAGGTCGACCGCCTCGCCGGTGTCGACGAGCGCGGGGTACGCGCGCACGACGCCGCCGGCCGCGCGGGTGTCGAGCACCCGCGGCAGCTCGTCGAGGTCCCACGTCGTCATCCCGGTGCGCTCGATCGGCGCGCTGCCCGGCGCGGGCCGGGCGACCACCTGCGCCGCGGAGGTACGGGCCCGGTCGGCGAACCGCTGCTGCAGCGCCGCGAGGTCGGTGTCGCGGCCGACCTCGCGGGGGGCTCCGCGGCCGCGCTTCGGCGCCTCCGTGACCGCGAAGGCCGGGCGGAGGTGGGCGGGCAGTCGTGCGAGGTCGAAGTCGGCGGGCGTCACGGCCACGCCGGCGACCCGCCGGATCACCGGCAGCAGCGCGTCGACCAGCGGACCGGGGTCCGCGCCCGTCTCGGGGCCGGGCGGCAGCTCGGGCAGCAGCCGCCGCGCCCAGTCGGCGGTCGGCACGACGTGGCGGCGGATCGGCTTCGGCAGCGTCTTCAGCAGCGCGGCGACGAGGTCCTCGCGGAACCCCGGCACGAGCCAGTCGAAGCCGGCGGGGGAGAGCGTCGCGAGCAGCGGCAGCGGCACCCGCACGGTGAGGCCGTCGTCCTCCGCGCCCGGCGCGAACCGGTAGGAGAGACGGAGGCGCTGGTCGCCCTGCTGCCAGGTCGGCGGGAAGTCCCGCTCGTCGACCTCCGGGGCGTCCTCCTCGTCGAGCAGGTCGGCACGGGTCATCGTCAGCAGGCCCGGCGCCTCCTGCCGCGTCGCGCGCCACCACGTCTCGAACCGGCGCACGTCGGTGACGTCCGCGGGCACGCGGTCCTCGTAGAAGTCGACGATCCGGTCGTCGTCGACGGGGCGGCTGCGGGTGCGCTCCGCGTCCTGGTCGAGGTCGGTGCGGAGGCGCCGGTTGGCCCGGTCGAACTCGTAGAGCGGGTCGCGGCCCACCTCGCGCTGCCACTCGCCGCCGAGCAGCGCGTGCTCGATGAACAGGTCGCGCGCGTGCGCCGGGTTGAGCCGCGAGTACTGGATGCGGCGCTTCTCGACGATGGGGACGCCGAACAGCGTCACGCGCTCGTCCGCGACCGCGGCGCCCTGCCGCTGCTCCCAGCGCGGCTCGCCGTAGGTGCGCTTCACGAGGTCGCCCGCGATCGGCTCCGCCCACGCGGGGTCGATGGCCGCGTTCATGCGGGCGAACAGGCGGGAGGTCTCGACGAGCTCGGCCGACATGATCGCGGCCGGCGGCTTCTTGACCAGCGACGACCCGGGGAAGATCACGAAGCGCAGCTGCCGGGCGCCGAGGAACTCGACGGCCCCGCGCCGGGGCGTCGGCCGCCCGTCGCGGCCCTTGACCTGCGCGGCGCGCTCGTCGCGCAGACCGATCTGCGACAGCAGCCCCGCGAGCAGCGACTTGTGGATCGCGTCCGCGTTCCGCGACGGCGCGTTCACCTCGAGCTGCACGTCGCGCGCGATGCCGGTCAGCTGGCGCACGAGGTCCTGCCACTCGCGGATCCGCACGAAGTTCAGGAACTCGTTCCGGCAGCGCCGCCGGAACGCGGACGACGACAGCTCCTTCTGCTGCTCCTCGAGGTGGTTCCAGAGGTTGAGCAGGCCGATCAGGTCGCTCGTCGGATCGGCGAAACGGGCGTGCAGCAGGTCCGCCTGATCCCGCTGCTCGACCGGGCGCTCGCGCGGGTCCTGCACGGTCAGCCCGGCGACGATCGCGATGACCTCGCGGCTGACGCCGTGCCGCTTCGACTCGAGCAGCATCCGGCCGAAGCGCGGGTCGATCGGGAGGCGGGAGAGGTCGCGTCCGACCCGCGTCAGCGACGGCGGCTGCCCGCCCCGCGCCTCCTGGATCGCCCCGAGCTCGCGCAGCAGGTCGAGTCCCGCGCGCACGCCGCGGGAGTCGGGCGGGGTGAGGAAGGGGAACGCCTCGATGTCGCCGAGGCCGAGCGACAGCATCTGCAGGATGACCGCCGCCAGGTTCGTCCGCAGGATCTCGGGGTCCGTGTACGCCGCGCGCTTGCCGAAGTCCTCCTCCGAGTAGAGGCGGACCGCGATGCCGGCGCTCGTGCGGCCCGCACGGCCGGACCGCTGGTTCGCGGACGCCTGCGACACCGCCTCGATCGGCAGGCGCTGCACCTTCGCGCGCACGGAGTAGCGGGAGATGCGCGCCGTGCCGCCGTCGATCACCGCGCGGATGCCCGGCACCGTGAGGCTCGTCTCCGCGACGTTCGTCGCGAGCACGATCCGCCGGTCGACGCCGGCGACGTGCGACCGCTCGAACACCCGGTGCTGCTCGGCCGCGGACAGGCGGCCGTACAGCGGCAGGATCTCGACCGGGCGCGAGCTGCCCGAGTAGTGGCCGCGGAGGGAGTCGGCGACGTCGCGGATCTCGCTCTCGCCCGAGAGGAACACGAGCACGTCGCCGCCCGGCAGGTCGCGCTCGAGCTCGTCGAGCGACTCCTGGATGCCGGTGACGAGGTCGCGGTCCTCGGAGGCGCGCGGGTCCGGGTCGCTGTCGTCGTCGCCCGCGTCCTCGAGCACCAGCGGCCGGTACCGGACCTCGACCGGATAGGTGCGCCCGGAGACCTCGACGATCGGCGCGGGGTTCCCCTCCGCGTCCGCGAAGTGCGCGGCGAACCGGTCGACCTCGATCGTGGCCGAGGTGACGATGATCTTGAGGTCCGGGCGGCGCGGCAGCAGCCGCTTCAGGTAGCCGAGCAGGAAGTCGATGTTGAGGCTGCGCTCGTGCGCCTCGTCGAGCACGATCGTGTCGTAGCGCTTCAGGTCCCGGTCGCGGCGGATCTCGGCGAGCAGGATGCCGTCGGTCATCAGCCGGATCCGGGTGTCCGGGCCGGAGGTGTCGGTGAAGCGCACCGAGTAGCCGACGAGGCCGCCGAGCGGCACGTCGAGCTCCTCCGCGATCCGCTCCGCGATCGTGCGGGCCGCGATGCGGCGCGGCTGCGTGTGCGCGATGGACGTGCGGCCGAGGTCGAGGCAGATCTTCGGCAGCTGCGTCGTCTTGCCCGAGCCGGTCTCGCCCGCGACGATCACGACCTGGTGTTCCGCGATCGCCACGGCGATCTCGCCGCGCATCGCGCTGACCGGCAGCTCCGGGGGGTAGGTGATCGTCGGAGCGGCGGCAGTCATGGGCACTCCATCTTTACGGAGTTCTGGTCGGCCGGAGGTCGACCAGAACTCCGTAAAGATGAAACTCAGGCGCGGACGGTCGCCCGGCGGGGACGGGCCCGCTGGTACTGCACCGGCCAGGCCGCCTCGGCGCCCAGCTCGGCGGCCCAGGCGAGCGGGAGGTGCGGGTCGCGCAGCAGCGGGCGGGCCAGCATCACGGCGTCGGCGCTGCCGGAGGCGATGGCCGCCTCCGCCTGCTCGGCCGTCTCGATCAGGCCGACCGCGTTCACGGGCACGCCCGTCGCGGTGCGCACGGCCGCGGCGAGCGGCACCTGGTAGCCGGGGCCGACGGGGATGCGGGCGTCGGGCACCATGCCGCCGCTCGAGACGTCGAACCAGTCGGCGCCCGCCTCCGCGGCCCAGCCCGCGACCGTCTCGGTCTCCTCGATCGTCCAGCCGCCCTCGGCCCAGTCCGTGCCGGAGAAGCGCACGAACAGCGGCACGTCCGCACCGACCTCGGCGCGGACCGCGCGCACGACGTCGAGCAGCAGGCGGGCGCGGTCCTGCAGCGATCCGCCCCATTCGTCGGTGCGGCGGTTGGCGAGGGGGGAGAGGAACTGGTGCAGGAGGTAGCCGTGCGCGGCGTGCAGCTCGAGCACGTCGAAGCCGGCGTCGACGGAGCGGCGGGCCGCGGCGGCGAAGTCCGCCACCACGCCGGCGACTCCAGCGGCGTCGAGCGCGGCGGGCTCCGCGTAGCCCGGAAAGGCGACGGCGGAGGGGCCGACCGGGGTCCACCCGCCGTCCTCGACCGGCTGCGAGCCGTGGCCGCGCCACTCGGGGTAGGTCGACGCCTTGCGCCCGGCGTGCGCCAGCTGCACCGCCGCGACCGCACCCTGCGCGTGGATGAAGGCCACGATGCGGGCGAGCGCGTCGCGCTGCTCGTCGTTCCAGATGCCGAGGTCCCACCCGGTGATGCGCGCCTCGGGGCTGACCGCGGTCGCCTCCGTCATCACGAGGCCGGCGCCGCCGCGGGCGAGTGCGCCGAGGTGCGCGAGATGCCAGTCGGTCGGCATCCCGTCGAGTCCGTCCGCCGAGTACTGGCACATCGGTGAGACCCAGACCCGGTTCGGCACGGTCAGCGAGCGGATGCGGACGGGCTGGAACAGCGCGGAGTCGGTCACGTCGAGGCTGGAACGCTGGTGGGCGGGCGCTATTCCTCCCGGACGTCCCTCGATCGGGTTACATGGAGGTAGTACTCCAACCGCTCACAGACTTTCTTCAGCTGAGTTGGAGATTCTGTGGGCGTCTTGAAAGGACGGTTCTTGTGAGCATCATCATCTTCCTCATCGTCGGAATCATCGCCGGCTTCATCGCTCGCGCGGTCGTCCCGGGTCGTCAGAACATGGGCATCGTCGCGACGCTCATCCTCGGCGTCGTCGGTTCGTTCGTCGGCGGCCTGATCCTGTCGTTCCTCCCCGGTGGACAGCCCTTCCCGTCGTTCAACCCGGCCGGCCTCATCGGCTCGATCATCGGCGCCATCGTCGTTCTCCTGATCTACATCGCCGTCCGTCGCCGCTCGGGCCGCACGGTCTGACGCTTCGCCTCACCACGAAGGGCCTCGTCCATGGCGGACGGGGCCCTTCGTGCATCCCGGCGCGCGGTCGCGAGGAGCCCCCTCCCATCGGCGACCGGTAGAGAGGGGGCATGAGCAACAGCACGCCGCAGGGCCCCGGCCCCCAGTTCGGCTCGAACCCGGACGCGACCCCCATCGACGAGCAGACCGCGGTCCAGCAGGCGATGGACGAGGAGTCCGCCGCCGTCGACGCGCAGCCCGACGCCGCCGAGCCGATCGACATCAGCGACAACGCCGGCCCCGAGCTGACCGCCGACGTCGACGACGTGGACGCCGGCTCCGCCTGATCCCGGCCCGCCGTCTCCCGCCCCGCCGTCTCCCGCCCCGCCGCGCATGAACCGCCTCGCCGACGCCGTCAGCCCGTACCTCCGCTCCCACGCGGACAACCCGGTCGACTGGCGTCCCTGGGGCGAGGCGGCGTTCGCGGCGGCGCGGGAGCGGGACGTGCCCGTGCTCGTGTCCATCGGGTACGCCACCTGCCACTGGTGCCACGTCATGGCCCGCGAGAGCTTCAGCGATCCAGTGCTGGCCGAGCGGCTGAACGCCGGGTTCGTGGCGATCAAGGTCGACCGGGAGGAGCACCCCGAGGTCGACGCCGCGTGCATGGCGGCGGCCGGCGCGTTCACGCCGAACCTCGGCTGGCCGCTGAACGTATTCCTCACGCCCGAGGGACGCGCGTTCCACGCGGGCACCTACTCGCCGCCGCAGCCGGTGCAGGGGCACCCGTCGTTCCGGCAGGTGCTCGACGCGGTCGAGGAGGCGTGGGTCGACCGGCGCGGGGAGGTCGAGGCCTCCGCCGCCGGGCTGGCCGCCGCGCTCGCCGAGGCCGGGTCGGCAGCGCCCACCGCGTCGCCGGTGACGTCCGAGGCGCTGATCCGGGTCGTCGACGAGCTCGCGGCGTACGAGGACCGGCAGCACGGCGGCTTCGGCGGGGCGCCCAAGTTCCCGGTCGCGCCGGTGCTGCTGACGGCGCTCGCGCTCGGCCGGTCGCCGCTGCTCGACGCCGGACGGCGGTCCGCGGTGGCCGGCGTCGCCGAGCGGGCGCTCGCGGCGATGCGCACCCGCGGCCTCCGCGACCCCGTCGAGGGCGGCTTCTTCCGCTACGCGGTGCGGCGCGACTGGACCGAGCCGCACTACGAGCGCATGCTCACCGACAACGCGCTGCTGCTGCGCGCGTACGCGGCGGCCGGCGACCACAGCACCGCCGCGGGCGTCGTCGGCTTCCTGCGCGACGTGCTGCGGCGCCCGGGCGGCGGCTTCGGCTCCGCGCAGGACTCGGAGAGCGTGGTCGACGGGCAGCGCGTCGAGGGCGGCTACTACGCGCTCGATGCAGCGGCTCGCGCCGCCCAGCCGCCGCCCGCCGTCGACGGCAAGGTCCTCACCGGCTGGAACGGCATCGCGATCGGTGCGCTCGCGGCGGCCGGCACGCGGTTCGGCGAACCGGCGTGGATCGACCTCGCGGTCGAGGTCGCGGACGTAGTGCTCGCGGCGCACCTGCGGGAGGACGGTCTGCTGCGGGCGAGCCTCGACGGCCGCCCCTCCGACGCGGTCGCGACGCTGGAGGACTTCGGCGGGCTCGCCGACGGGCTGCTCGAGGTCGCGCTCGCCGCCGGGCGCGCGGACCTCGCGACGACCGCCCGCCGCCTCGTCGACGCCTGTCTGCACGACGGCGGGCTCCGCGCCCCGTCCAGCGACCCGACCCTCGCCGCGCTCGGCATCGGGGGCGGCGCGGACTCGGGCGAGGGCGCCTCCCCGTCGGGCACGACGCTGATCGCGTCCACCGCGTGGCGGCTGCACCTGCTGACGGGCGAGGCCGCCTACCGCGACGCGGCGGCGGCCGCGGTCGCCCCCCTCGCCGCAGCGGGCCTCGAGCGCCCGATCGGGTACGGCGCCGCTCTGGGGCTCGCCGTCGCGATGGCCGAGCCGGTGCGGCAGGTCGTGGTCGTGGGGCAGGCAGGGGACCTCGCCGCCGCGGCCCGCGCGCTGCCCGCCTCCGTCACCGCGGTGGTCGACGACGCGGCGGCCGCCGCATTCGCCGCCGCGGGGTTCGAGCTGTTCGAGGAGCGGCGCAACATCGGCGGCCGAGCCGCCGCCTACGTCTGCCACGACTTCGTCTGCCGGCTGCCCGTGACGGAGGCCGCGGACCTCCCTGCCGCCTGAACGCGCCGGACGGGCTCGGAGGGACGCCTGGCAGCCTTGCCGCATGCCCGACATCCCCCTCCTCTCCGGCCAGGACGGCGCCCGCCTCCCGGCGATCGGCCTCGGCACCTACGACCTGCGCGGCGCCGACGGCGTCACGGCCGTCGGGTCGGCGATCGACGCCGGCTACCGGCTGCTCGACACCGCCTTCAACTACGACAACGAGGGCGTCGTCGGCCGGGCGATCGCGCAGGCGGCGGTGCCGCGCGAGGCGCTGCTGTTCTCCACGAAGCTGCCTGGCCGGTACCACCGGCACGACCTGGCGCGGCGCGCGATCGAGGAGAGCCTCTTCCGCAGCGGGCTCGACCGCCTCGACCTCGTCCTGATCCACTGGCCGAACCCGCGCCAGGGGCTGTACGCGGAGGCGTGGCGTGCGCTGGTCGAGGCGCGGGAGGACGGCCTCGTGTCGATGATCGGCGTCTCGAACTTCCTGCCGGAGCACCTCGACCGGATCATCGGCGAGACCGGTGTCACCCCGGTGCTGAACCAGATCGAGGTGCACCCGTGCCTCCCGCAGGACGACCTGCGGGCGGCGAACGCGGAGCGCGGGATCCTGACCGAGGGCTGGTCGCCGCTCGGCAACGGCACCGACCTGCTGCGGAACGCGACCGTGGAGCGCCTGGCCGCCGCCCGCGGGGTGAGCGCCGCGAGGCTGCTGCTGGCGTGGTCCGTCGCGCTCGGCGTGATCCCGCTGCCGAAGTCGGCGACGCCGGCCCGCCAGGCGGAGAACCTCGACGTGTTCGGCATCGAGCTGACGTCGGACGACCTGGGGGAGCTCGCGGACCTCGCGACCTCGGGCCGGTCGAGCGGGCTGGACCCGGCGACGCACGAGGAGTTCTGAGCCGGTCGTGCCAGGGTCGCCGCATGGCGGACACCGCACCCGACGGGCTCGACGACATCTGGGACGACTGGCGGGCGGCGGTCAACATGACGCCGAAGGAGCTGGAGGAGTGGCTCACGACCGACGACTCGAAGTCGGTCGGCGACACGGGCGGCGACGGCGAGTCGACCGGTCACGCCTCCGGCCGCCGGATCGTCGAGATCCTCCGCACGAAGAAGGCGGACCTCACCGACGACGACGTCGCCCACATGCACAAGGTCGTCGGCTACGTGCACCGGCACGCGGCGCAGGGCGGGCCAGAGCACGACAAGGAGCACTCGAAGTGGCGGTACTCGCTCATGAACTGGGGCAACGACCCCCTCAAGTGACGAGCCCCGTCCACGGATGAGGGGTCCGGTCGACCTCGGCCGGATCCCCTCATCCCCGGAGGCGTCAGCGCAGCAGGTCGCGGAACTCCTCGACGCGGCGCACGATCACGAACGCCGCGACCACGATGAGTATCCGCAGGACCAGCTTCTTCACCCGGATCAGCCCTCGCTGTCGCGCAGCGGCGTCGCGGTCAGCTCGACGGGCTGCTTCAGCGCCGCGAGCCGGGCCTCGATCTCGGTCTGCTTGCCGAGGTCCTCGAGGCTCTCGAACTGCTTGTCGAGGCTCGACGAGGCCAGCTCCTGCTGCCCCATCACCTTCGCCTCCTCGCGGCGGACCTTCTCGTCGTACCGGCCGAGCTCGCTCGTCGGGTCCATGATGTCGATCGACTTCATGGCGCCGAGCACCTGCGACTGCGCCGCTGCGGTCTTCGAGCGGGCGACGAGCTCGTTGCGCTTCGACCGCAGCTGGTCGAGCTTCTGGCGCATGCCGTCGAGGCCCTCCTTCAGCTTGTCGACGACCTCGGTCTGGGAGGCGATGGTCGGCTCGGCGTCCTTCGCCTCCTTCTCCGACTGCATCTGCTTGCCGATCGCGATCTTGGCGAGGTTGTCGAACTTGTCGGCGTCGCCCGCGTTGCCGGAGCCGCGCAGCTGGTCGGCCTTCGTCGACGCCGCGATCGCCTTGCGGCCCCAGTCGTTCGCCGCCTCGACGTCCTCGCGGTGGTCCTGCTCGAGCATGCGCAGGTTGCCGATCGTCACGGCGACGGCGTCCTCGGCCTCGGCGATGCTGTTCGTGTAGTCGCGGACCAGCTGGTCCAGCATCTTCTCCGGGTCCTCCGCCTGGTCGATCAGCGAGTTGATGTTCGCGCGGACCAGGGTCGAGATGCGGCCGAAGATCGACTGCTTCACCATGTGCGTTCCTTTCGTCGTCCTGCTCTTGGGTATTCGTCCGACCGGCGTCGGGCGGGGCTAGAAGGAGCCGCCGCCTCCGCCGCCGCCGTCTCCGCCTCCGCCGAAGCCGCCGCCTCCGCCGAAGCCGCCCCCGCCGCCGCCCCAGCCGCCTCCGCCGCCGGCCCAGCCGCCGCCGTAGCCGCCACCGCCGTGCCCGCCGAGGATGCCGCCGAGCACGCCGGCGATCACCGCGCCGGTGACGATGTCGCCGCCGCGGCCTCCGCCGCCGAAGCCTCCGCCGCCGTAGCCGCCGCCGTTGCGGAAGTCGTCGATGTCCTGCTGGGCGAGGTCGGACGCCTCGTTCGCCAGCGACAGCGCGTGCTGCGCGGAGCCGAGGGCGTCCACCGGGTCGGTGCGCTGCAGCGAGGCCGCGCGGTCGAGCTCGCGCTGCGCCTCGCTGAGCCGCGTGCGCGCCTCGCTGCGGACGCCGCCTCGACGGCTGTTGATGTACCGCGTCGCGTCGCGGATGGCCTGCTCCGCCGAGTCGAGGGAGCGGGGCAGCGTGGCGACCGCGCGCTCGAGGCGCTGCTGCTGGTCGCGGGCCGGTGCCAGCGCGCGGTCGAGGCGGCCGTTCGCCTGCTCCACCGTCGCGAGGCCCGCGGGCGGGGCCTGGAGGTCGGCGGTCTCGATGGCCGTGCGCGCGGCGGTGATCGCGGCGACGAGCTCCTTGTCGCGCGAGCCCGTGCGCTCGGCCTCCGCGATGTCGTGCCGCGTGTCCTCGACGGCGGCGTCGAGCTGCCGCTTCACCGCCATGAACTCGTTCGGGGTCGCGATGACGCCGTCGAGCAGCTCCGTCGCCTGGCCGAGCGCCTGCTGCGCGCTGCGGAGCGCCACCGCGCCGCCGCCGCCGCTGCTCGAGGTGCCCGCCTCCGCCAGCGCGTTCCGCGCCAGCTCGAGCAGCGCGTCGGCCTGCTGCAGGTCGTCGGCCGCGCCGCGCACCGCCTCCTCGCCGAAGCGCGCGCGGATGGTGTGCAGGGTGCCGGCCGCCTCGCGGGACCGCGCGGTGAGCTGCTGCTGCTGCTGCGACGCCGCGGGCACCGCCGTCGGCAGCTGCTGCTCGAGCTTCCGCAGCTCGTCGAACGCGGCGGTCTGCGCGGACAGCGTCTTCTCCGCGTCCGCGCAGAGCGCGATGATGCGCTCCGTCATCTCGCGGCGCTGGTCCGGCGTCTCCGGGATCTCGTCGTCGAGCTGCTGGCGGATCGCGAACGCGTCACGGGCGCGCTGCTTCGCCGTGCCGAGCGCGACGGTGAACGGCTTCGCGGCCTCGTCGCCGAACTCCGCGACCGCGAACCCGAGCTCCTGCTCGCTGGTCGTCAGGTCGTCGTCGAGGGCGATGAGCGCACGGCTCGACCGCTGGTCGAGCTCCTTCTGGTCGACGGGCGGCGGCCCCACGGGCGCGGCGCCCGATCCGCCTCCTGCGCCGACGGCCTGCTTGGAGCGGCGGCGCAGCGCGCGCACCACGAACACGGCCACGACGATCAGCGCGATCAGCAGGAACACGGTGATGAAGGTGCTGACGCCCCCGCCGCTCGAGCGCGTCGCGGGCTCCTCCTGGACGGCGCCGCCGTCGCTCGAGCCGCCGTCGCTGCTGCCGGCGGCGTTCTGCAGCCCGGTCAGGAACGGGGTGATGGATCCCGACCAGTCGCCGCTGCGGACGGCCGAGGACAGGGCGGGCTCCAGGTCGTCGGTCGCGACCGACTGCACCTCCGACTCCGAGAGCGGGAAGGCGTCGTCGCCGTAGAAGCCGTAGTTGCGCGCCTGGGTGGCGATCGCCAGCACCAGCGCCCCGCCGCTCGCGTCCGCGCGCTGCAGCGTCGCCTGCGCCCAGCCCGTGCGGTCGGACGGGTCCTCGAACGTCTGCACGAACACCACCCGGAGGTCCGAGCCCGTCGCGTCGTCGTACGCCTGGATCCGGTCGCGCATCGTCGACTCCTGCGCAGCGCTGAGCACGCCCGCCGAGTCGTCGAGCTTGGACGCGCCGAGGTCGACGGGCGACTCCGCCCACGCCGCCGAGGCGCCGGTGAGCGTCAGCAGCCCTGCCACGACGAGGCCCACCATTCCGCGGTGCATTCGCATCGGTCCTCCTGGGTCCCGGATCGTACTGGGGGCGCCCGCGGTGTCGATGTGCTGCCCCTATGCGCGCGCACGGAGCGCCGGATGGAAGGATCGGAGGCGACGAGGAGGTCACATGGGATTCCCCGAAGGGTTCGTGTTCGGCAGCGCCACGGCGTCGTACCAGATCGAGGGCGCGGTCGCGGAGGACGGCAGGCAGCCGTCCATCTGGGACGTGTTCAGCCACACCCCCGGCAAGACGCTGGGCGGTGACACCGGCGACGTGGCGGACGACCACTACCACCGGCTCGAGGAGGACCTCGACCTGATGCAGTCCCTCGGGCTGCACGCGTACCGGTTCTCGGTCGCGTGGCCGCGGGTGGTGCCCACCGGGCGCGGGGCGGTGAACCGGGCGGGGCTCGACTTCTACTCCCGGCTCGTCGACGGGCTGATCGAGCGGGGCATCACGCCGATCGCGACGCTGTACCACTGGGACCTGCCGCAGGTGCTCGAGGACGAGGGCGGCTGGACCGTGCGCTCGACCGCGGAGGCGTTCGCGGACTACGCGAAGGTCGTCGCGGAGGCGCTCGGCGACCGCGTCGACACGTGGACGACGCTGAACGAGCCGTGGTGCGCCGCGTTCCTCGGCTACGGCGCCGGCGTGCACGCGCCCGGCCGCACCGAGCCGCTCGCCGCGCTGCAGGCGGCCCACCACCTCAACCTGGCGCACGGGCTCGCGGCGCAGGCGATCCGCTCCGTGCTGCCCGACGCCAAGCTGTCGGTCACGCTGAACCTGCACGTGTTCCGTCCCGAGGGGCCGACCGGCGAGGAGGCGGCCCGCCGTCTCGATGCCGTGGGCAACCGGATCTTCCTCGGGCCGATGCTCGAGGGCGCCTACCCGACCGATCTGTTCGGCGACACCGCGGGCATCACCGACTGGTCCTTCGTGCAGGCCGGCGACCTGGAGGCGATCAACCAGCCGATCGACGTGATCGGCATCAACTACTACTCCACGTCCCGGGTGCGCCTGTTCGACGGCGACGGGGTCGCTCCGCGCAACGACGGGCACGGCGGCGGCGACGCCAACCCGTGGCCGGGCGCGGAGGCGGTCGAATTCCTGCCGCTCGAGGGCCCGCTCACCGACATGGGCTGGAACATCGACCCGCAGGGCCTCACCGACCTGCTCGTGTCGGTGCACGAGCGGTACCCGGACCTGCCGCAGATGGTGACGGAGAACGGCGCCGCGTTCCCCGACGTGGTCGAGGACGGCGCGGTGCACGACGAGCAGCGCACCGACTACCTCCGCCGGCACTTCCAGGCGGCCCAGACGGCGATCGAGCAGGGCGTCGACCTGCGCGGCTACTTCGTGTGGTCGCTGATGGACAACTTCGAGTGGGGCTACGGCTACTCGAAGCGGTTCGGCATCGTGCGCGTCGACTACGACACGCAGGAGCGCATCCCGAAGGACAGCGCCAGGTGGTACGCGGAGGTCATCCGCACCGGCGAGCTCGGCTAGCCCCTCTGCTCACGCTTCTTGCCGCGCGACCCTCGTCGCGGCGGCAAGAAGCGTGAGCAAGGTGATTCAGGCGTCGAGGAAGCGGAGGACCGCCAGGACCCGGCGGTGCGCCTCCGGCGACTCCTCCAGCCCGAGCTTGCCGAAGATGCTGGTGACGTGCTTCTCCACGGCGCCCTGGCCGACGACGAGCCGCGCCGCGATCGCGCCGTTGCTGCGCCCCTCCGCCATCAGGCCGAGCACCTCCCGCTCCCGCGGGGTGAGCCGGGTCAGCGGATCGGCCCGAGCGAGCAGCAGGTGCTGCACCAGCGTCGGGTCGAGCACCGTGCCGCCCGCCGCGACCCGCTCGACCGCGTCCGCCAGCTGCGCCAGGTCCGTCACGCGGTCCTTCAGCAGGTAGCCGACGCCGCGGGCGCCCGCGGCGAGCAGCTCCCGCGCGTAGGTGGACTCCACGTACTGGCTGAGCAGCAGCACGCCGACCTCCGGTGCCGCGGACCGCAGGGCGATCGCGGCGCGCACGCCCTCGTCGCGATGCGTGGGCGGGAGGCGGATGTCGAGCAGCACGACGTCCGGCCGGAGCCGGGCGACCGTGTCGACCAGCCCCTCGGCGTCGCCCACGGCCGCGAGGACCTCGAACCCCGTCTCCTCGAGGAGACGGACGAGGCCCTCGCGCAGCAGGGTCGAGTCCTCGACGAGGACCACGCGGATCGGCGTCACGGCAGCGGCACCCGCACGGCCGCCGTCGTCGGGCCGCCCTCCGGGCTGGTGACGGTCAGCGTGCCGCCCAGGCCCGTGAGGCGGTCGACCGCGCCGGCGAGGCCGTGCCCGGGCACGATGCGCGCGCCGCCGCGCCCGTCGTCCTGCACCGAGAGCACGAGCGCGCGGGACGCTCCGGCATCCTCCGTGCGCGCCTCCAGGCGGACCTTCGTGGCGCCGCTGTGCTTGATGGCGTTCGCGGTCAGCTCCGCGGCCACGAAGTAGAGGCTGCGCTCGACCGCGTCGGGCACGTCGGCGGGCAGGTCGATCGCGGTCTCGACGGGCACCGCGCCGCGGTGGCCGAGGGCGCCGAGCGCGGCGGACAGTCCGCGGTCCTGCAGCAGCGGCGGCGCGAAGCCCTGGGCGAGCGCGCGCAGCTCGTCGAGCGTCTCGGCCGCCAGCCGGCGGGCGGCCGCGATCGACTCCGTCGCCTCCGGCCGCGTGCCGTCGAGGCGGCGCTCGGCGGTGGACAGCTCCATCTGCAGGCGCAGGAGGCGCTGCTGCGGGCCGTCGTGGATGTCGCGCTCGAGGCGGCGCAGCGCGGTGTCCTCCGCCGTCACCGCGGCGAGACGGGCGGCGTCGACGCGGGCGACCTCGCCGCGCAGGTCCTCCGAGGCGAAGCGGGAGAGCAGGAGGCGGGCGGCGCCCCAGTGGGCGAGCGTCGCGCCGCGCGTGATGAAGGGGAGCAGGGCGAGCATGAGCAGGCCGAGCGCGGTGACGCCGGCGATGCCCCAGCCCGTGGCGGCGGCGTCGCTCCCGGCGCCGGTGAGGAACAGCACCAGACCGACGACGTTCTCGCCGCCCCGGTCCCCGTTCCACAGCGAGTCGCCGTTCGCGAGGGTGATCGTCGCCCAGGCGGGCGACGTGATCGCGACGAGCGCGGTGCCGAGCCAGGTCGACCACACCACGAAGGTGATGAGCGCGAGCACCGGCGTCACGACCGCCGCGTGCAGCGCGTACAGCCAGTAGTGCGGGTCCGCGATCACGTCGCCGACCGCGCGGAGGAAGCGCTTTCCGGCGAAGGGGCGGTCCCAGGTCGGCGCGGCGATCGGGCGGGTGCCCGCCCAGCGCAGGCGGCGCAGATCGAAGACCCCGAGGTAGCGGGAGGCGAGCATCAGCGCGATCAGCAGGGCGACGCCGAGCACGACGAACGCCGAGCCGGCGCCGATGACGCCCCACGCCGTGATCGAGACGACCAGGCCGATGATCGCGGTGAGCGCCAGGTAGCCGAGCTCGCGGGGCACGCGGCCCCACATGCGGCCGTACCGCCGGCCGAGGGGGTCGGGCCGCGCGGAGGCGGGCTGCAGGGGAGTGGAGAGGGTCGCTGTCGTCATGGTTCGAGCGTCGCGGGAAGCGCGGTCGCGCCCCATCCTGCCCGCAACCGTCTTCCCCCGGGGGTTGTCCCCACCCCTCGACTTTGCTCACGCTTCTTGCCGCTTCGCCGACGCTCGCGCGGCAAGAAGCGTGAGCAAAGCGGGTGGGGTGTGGAGAACGCGACGCGCGGAGCACCACGGAGCACCACGATGCTCGCCATGCCCGAGCCCACGCCGCTGCCCGACGATCTCCAACGCCGCGCCTTCAGCCGCGGCGACGCCGACGGCGCGGGCCTGCGACCCGGGCGCCTGCGGAGGCGCGACATCCGGCGCCCGTTCCACGGCGTGCAGATCGTCGGGTCCTTCGGCAGCCTGCAGGAGCGGTGCCACGCCTACCGCGTCCGGATGAAGCCCGGGCACGCGTTCAGCCATCAGACGGCGGTGCTCCTCCACGGACTGCCGCTGGCGCGGGCGTTCGAGGAGGAGCTCGACCTCCACGTGTCGGTGGTCATGCCCGGCCGCGCACCGACGACGCGCGGGGTCGTCGGCCATCGCATCCGCATCGCACCGCCGGTGGTCGACCTCGGCGGCCTGCCCGTCGTCCGCGCCGACGAGGCGTGGGCCCAGCTCGGACCGCTGCTCGCCCTCGACGAGCTGATCGTGCTGGGGGACGCGGTGCTCTGGGCGGACCGCTCGCTCCAGGACCCGATGCACGCAGCCGCTCGCGTGCCGTACCGACCGGCGCGGGAACGACTGCAGAAGGCGTTGCGTGAGATCCGATCGGGCTGCGCGAGCCCTGGGGAGACGCGCGTGCGGCTCCTCCTGGTCCGTGCGGGGGTCCCGGAGCCGGAGCTGAACGCGGAGGTCCGGCTGCCCGGCGAGACCGTCCACCCGGACCTCGTGTGGCGGGATCGCCGGGTCGCGCTCGAGTACGAGGGCGACGGGCACCGTGAGCGCGAGCAGTTCCAGTACGACGTGGGCCGCTACGGGCGCCTGCGGGAGGCGGGCTGGACCGTGATCCAGGTGACGGCGGCGGACCTGCAGGGCGGTGGCGCGCAGCAGCTCATCCGCCGGGTGCTGGCCCTGGTGGGCTGACCTTGCTCACGCTTCTTGCCGCGCCGACGGCTGCGGAGCGGCAAGAAGCGTGAGCAAAGTCGGGTCAGGGGAGGAGGAGGTGGGCCAGCGGGGCGAGGCGGGGGCCCAGGGCCGCAGCCTCCGCAGAGGTGCACCAGCGGAGCTCCTCGATCTCCGCCTGCGCGGCGACCGGTTCGGCGACCACGAGACGGAAGACGT
This sequence comes from Amnibacterium soli, assembly GCF_039544415.1. NCBI lineage: Bacteria > Bacillati > Actinomycetota > Actinomycetes > Micrococcales > Microbacteriaceae > Amnibacterium > Amnibacterium soli. Next base: position 158,101 of record NZ_BAABLP010000005.1, read on the forward strand.
CCGCCTCCAGGCGGTGGCCCGCCTCGTTCGCGGCATCGGTGACGAAGGCGCCGACCGGCTCGAGCGCGTCCTCGGACACGGCGAGACCGAGCTCCTCCTGCAGCTCGCGCACGAGTGCGGCGCGGGGCGTCTCGCCCGCCTCCGGCTTGCCGCCCGCCTGCATGAAGCGGTCGGTGCCCCGCTTCCGCACGAGCAGCAGGCGACCGTCGGGACCGGTGATGAGCGCCGCGACGACGCGGATCACGGGAGGGGTCACACGTCCTCGAGGGCGGCGATCAGCGGCTCGAGGGAGGTCTCGAAGCGGATCATCGCGGCGCCGCGGTCGGAGAGGAAGCCCTGCTCGTGCATGTGGCGCACGAGCTGCTGCATCGGCGACCAGTAGCCGAGCACGTCGAGGAACCCGCAGGGCTTCGAGTGGTAGTCGAGCATCGCCCACGACCACTGCTCGATGATCTCCTCGAGCGTGCCCGCGCCGCCCGGCAGCGCGATGAACGCGTCGGCGAGGTCGGCCATCATCGCCTTGCGCTCCGCCATCGTGTGCACGACGTGCAGCTCGGCGAGGTCGGGGTGCGCGAGCTCGGGGCCGATCAGCGCCTCCGGGATCACGCCGATCACGGTGCCGCCCGCGCCGAGCGCGCCGTTCGCGACCGCGCCCATCAGCCCGGTGCCGCCGCCGCCGTAGACGACGGTGATGCCCCGCTCGGCGAGCGTGCGGCCCACGGCGGACGCGGCCTCGAGATGCCTGGGGTCGACGCCGTCGCGCGCCCCGCAGAACACCGCCACCGCCTGGATCGCCCGCTCGGTCATCCGCAGGAGCGTAGGCGATGCGCGCGACGCGCACGGTCAGGCCGTCAGGGGCACCTGCCAGGGTGGGAGCCATGCAGGGGAGGCGCGCGGAGGCGGTGTACCTCGCCGGAGCGATCCCCGTGCGCCTCGTGACGAACGGCGCCGGCGTCGCCCTCGCGCTCGCCGCGGCCACCCGTCTCGACAGCGTCGCGGTCGGCGGGCTGCTGATCGCCGTGCTCAACGCGCCGAGCGTGATCGCCGCACCGGTGATCGGCGCGCTCACCGACGCCGTGCGGTCGCCGAAGCGCTTCATGCTCGGCGCAGCCGTCGTGATGGCCGCCGCGCTCGCCCTCACCGCGTTCCTCGGTCAGGTGCCGCTCGCCCTCGTGGTCGTGGCGCTGCTCGCCGCCGGCTGCGTCGTGCCGGTGTTCATCGGCGGCCTGTCCGCCTGGGTCGACGAGGCGATGCCCGGCGACCACGCGCGCGGGTTCGCGGTCGACGCGCTCAGCTACAACCTCGCGGGCATCGCCGGGCCGGCGATCGTCGCCGGGATGAGCGCGCTGCTCACCGCGACGGGCGCGCTGCTCGCACTCGCCGTCGTGATGGTGGCGGGCGGCCTGCTGCTGCAGCTGCTGCCGATCGCGGGCCGCGGCGGCGCCGCCGATCCGCGGTCGCTGGCGCGGGGCATCGCCCGCGCGACCCGCCACCTCGTGACCCACGGCCCGCTGGCGCGCGTGGTGCTCGCGGGCGCCGTCGTGCAGCTCGGCGGCGGCATGATGCCCGTCGTCGCGGTGCTCGTCGCGGTGCACCGCGGGCTCTCGGAGAGCGCCGGCGGCCTGCTGCTCACCGCGTTCTCCATCGGCGGCGTGACCGGTGCGCTGCTCGTGGCGGTGCCCGCGATCACCCGGCGGATCGCCGCCGTGCCGCCCCGGCTGATGATGGCGGGCAGCTTCGCGGCGACCGGGGTGCTCACCCTGCTGGCCGCGGTGAGCCCCTCCTTCGCCCTGACGGCGATCGCCCTCGGGCTGTCCGGACTGCCGGACGCGACCGGGGTCGCGGCGATGCTGCGGCTGCGGCAGGAGGAGAGCCCGCCCGACGTGCGGGCGCAGGTCTTCGTGGTCGCGGCGGGCACGCGGGCGGTGACCGCGGCGATCGGCGCCGCCGTGGCGGGCGCGATCGCGGGCCTCGACCCGTCGCTGCTGCTGGGGCTCGTCGCCGTGCCGTGGATCGCGTCGGCGCCGATCCTGCTGCTGCACCTGCGACGCCCCCGTGCGGAGGCGGAGGGGGCGCCTACGCCGGCCGGATGATCCGGGCGCGCAGCAGCAGCACGTACGCCCGGCACCCCAGGCAGTAGCCGAAGACCGAGTTCAGGAACGCCGCCACGAAGGCGAGCGCCGCGAGCACGGCGAGCAGCCCGGTCGCGCCGAGCAGCCCGGCGACGACGCCGAGCAGCGTGATCACGAAGCCGACGCCCTGCGCGAACGTGGGCGGTGCCGCCTCCTCCAGCTCCGCGGGCGGCGCGAGCCGCGGCCGCACGAACCGGCGGAACAGTGCGCCGTAGGGGTGCCGGCCGATGCCTGCGAAGGCGCCCCACGCGAACACCGCGCAGATCGCGGCGAGCAGCACGACGGCCGCGACGCCGGCGCCGGTGAGCGCGAGGAACAGGTCGACGAGCAGCAGCACGGCGGTGACGCCGGCGCCGAAGCGCGGCCCGCGCGGGTCGATCGGGGGGCGGTCAGCGGGCATCGGGGCCTCCGAGGACGGTGCGCAGCTCGTGCTCCAGGGCGTCCCGTCGCGGAGCGCCGCCGATGCGGGCCCGGACGGCGCGGCCCGCGTCGACGAGCAGGGTGGTGGGGGTCTGCAGCACGCCGAACCGGTCGGCGACGTCGGGGTGCCGGGTCAGGTCGACCTCGAGGTGCACGACGCCGGGGTGGTCCGCGGCGAGGCCGGACAGGAGGCGGGCGGTGCCGGGGCACTGCGCGCAGGTCGGCGTCGAGAACTGGACGAGCGACGCCCGCGCGCCGAGCGGGGCGTCCACACCGAGGTCGGCGGCGGTCACGGTCCCGGAGGCGCTGCGGAGGCGCCCCGCGCGGGCCCGCTGCACGAGGCCGACGGCGGTGGCGAGCAGCACGAGCGCGGCGAGGAGCGCCAGCGCGGCCACCGGTGACATGGCGCGAGCGTAGAGGGGCGCCGGGCGGCGGCGACGCATGTGACGGAGGATGACGCGCTGGGCCGATCGGCGGGCCGTCCGGCAGGATCGCCGGGTGCTCCACCTGGCCCTCGTCCTGCCCGCCGAGCGCGCCCGGGCGGCGATCGACCTGCTCGCGCGGCACCCCGGCGTCGCCGACGTCGTGCACCTGCTGGGCGCGGCGGTGGCGCCGCCCGGCGACGTGGTGCAGGCGGACGTCGCGCGGGAGGCGGGGGACGAGCTCATCGAGGCGCTGCGGGCGCACTGCACCGCGGTCGGCGGCACCATCACGGTCACCGAGACCGACGTCGCCCTCGGCGAGCCGATCGACCGCGCCGAGCGGAACGCGCCGGGCGAGGGCGTCGACGCCGTGATCTGGGAGCAGCTGGAGCAGCGCACGGACGAGGACGCGGCGCTGTCCGGCACGTTCCTGGTCTTCCTGATGGCCGCGACGCTGATCTCGTCCGTGGGCCTGCTGACCGACAGCGAGGTGCTCGTGGTCGGCGGCATGGTGCTCGGTCCCGAGTTCGGCCCCCTCGCCTCCGTCGCCGTGTCGATCGTGGGCCGGCGGCCGCGGCGTGCGCTGCGCTCCGCCGGTGCCCTGGTCGTCGGCTTCCCCCTCGCGATCGCGGTCACGGCGGCGGCGGTCGCGCTGCTCGCCGCGACCTTCGGGATCCCGGACGGGTACCTGCAGGGGCGGCGCCCGCTCACGTCCTTCGTCTCGCACCCCGACGAGTTCAGCGTCGTCGTCGCCCTGATCGCCGGGGTCGCGGGCATGGTGTCGCTGACGAGCGCGAAGGCGGGCGCCCTCGTCGGGGTCTTCATCAGCGTGACCACGATCCCCGCGGCCGCGAACATCGGCACCGCGCTCGTCGCCGGCCGCCCGGACGACGCCGCGGGCGCGGCGCTGCAGCTCGGCGTGAACGTGGTGTGCCTGCTCGTCTCGGCGGTGCTGACGCTGCTCGTGCAGCGCGCGCTCCTGCGCCGGCGGGCGCGCCGCGGCGGCTGACGCGTCTGGCACGCTTGCGCCGGACGCGCTCGACGGGGAGCCGCGGAGGAGGAACGGTATGGACGCCGATGTCCTGGTGATCGGGGGCGGGCTCGCGGGCCTCGTCGCCTGCGCCGAGCTGACCGCCGCGGGCAGGCGGGTGCTGCTCGTCGAGCAGGAGAGCGCCGCGAACCTGGGCGGGCAGGCGTTCTGGTCGTTCGGCGGGCTGTTCCTGGTCGACACCCCCGAGCAGCGCCGGTGGGGCATCCGCGACTCGGCGGAGCTCGCGTGGCAGGACTGGCGCGGCAGCGCGCAGTGGGACCGCCTCGACGACGAGGACCGCTGGGGCGCCGCCTGGGGCGAGGCGTACGTCGCCTTCGCGGCGGGGGAGGAGCGGGCCTGGCTGCAGCAGCAGGGCGTCCGCTTCACGCCGCTGGTCGGCTGGGCGGAGCGCGGCGACGGTCGCGCCGGCGGCCACGGCAACTCCGTGCCGCGGTTCCACCTGCCGTGGGGGACGGGCACGGGCGTCTCCGGGCCGTTCGCCGCGAAGGCGAGGGCCGCGGCCGAGGAGGGGCTGCTCGGCTTCCGCTTCCGGCACCGCGTCGACGGCCTGATCCTCGAGCAGGGCGCGGTCACCGGCGTCCGCGGCGCCGTGCTCGCGCCCGACGAGGCCGCCCGCGGCGTCGCGACGAACCGGCGCGAGGTCGGGGAGTTCGTGCTCACCGCACGGGCGGTCGTCCTCGCGACCGGCGGCATCGGCGCCGATCACGACGTGGTCCGCGCGATGTGGCCCGAGCGCCTCGGCACCCCGCCCGCGCGGATGCTCACCGGCGTGCCCGCGCACGTCGACGGCCGCATGCTGCCGATCGCGGAGGCCTCCGGCGCCCGCGTCGTGAACAAGGACCGCATGTGGCACTACACGGAGGGGGTCGCGAACCACGACCCGATCTGGGCCGGGCACGGCATCCGGATCCTGCCCGGGCCCTCCTCCATGTGGTTCGACGCGCTCGGGCGGCGGCTGCCGGCCCCCGGCATCCCCGGCCACGACACCCTGGGCACCCTCCGCCTGCTGCGCACCGACCCGGCCATCGCGGGCTTCGACCACTCCTGGTTCGTCGCGTCGCAGCGGATCGTGGAGAAGGAGTTCGCGCTGTCGGGCTCGGAGCAGAACCCGGACCTGACGGGCCACGACTGGCCGCTGCTGCTGCGCACCCGCCTCGGCAGCGGACCCACCCCGCCGGTCGCGGCGTTCGAGCGCCGCGGCGAGGACTTCGTGGTGGCGGACGACCTGCCCGCGCTCGTCGCGGGGATGAACCGGCTGACCCCGGACGCCCCGCTCGAGCTCGCCGTGATCGAGTGGCAGATCCGCGAGCGCGACGCCGAGCTCGCGAACCCCTTCACGAAGGACGCGCAGGTGCAGAGCATCCACAACGGCCGCCGCGCCCGCAGCGACCGGTTCACCCGCGTCGCGTCGCCCCACCGCATCCTCGACCCGGCCGCCGGGCCGCTCGTCGCCGTGCGGCTGCGCGTGCTGACCCGCAAGACGCTCGGCGGCATCGAGACCGACCTGGCGAGCCGGGTGCTCCGCGCGGACGGGACGCCGATGCCGGGCCTCTACGCGGCGGGGGAGGCCGCCGGCTTCGGCGGCGGCGGCGCGCACGGCTACAACGCGCTGGAGGGCACGTTCCTCGGCGGCTGCCTCTTCACCGGCCGCGCGGCCGGGCGGGCGCTGGTCGCCGCGCTCTGACCCGCGCGCGGGATCGCGGTCCCGTTCGCGCATGTCGCCTGCGCGGACCGTCCTCCCCTCCAGTACTGTCCGTCCGAGTTGGACGACCGTCCAACTCGGACGGAGGGCGACGTGCAGCGCATCGCGGTGGAGGACCGGCGCACGGCGCTGCTCGCCGCCGCCCTGCACGTCATCGGACGCGAGGGCATGGGCGCCGCGTCGACGCGGACGATCGCCGCCGAGGCGGGCATGCCGACGGCGAGCTTCCACTACGTGTTCGCCTCGTACGACGCGATGGTCGAGCAGCTCGTCGCGACCGTGCTCGACGCGCAGGCGGAGGCGGTGTCGACCTCGGTCGAGGCCGCGGACACGCTGCGCGGCTTCGTCGAGGGCGCGCTGCAGGGCTGGCTGGACCGCGCGTCGGCCGAGCCCGACGCCGAGGTGGCGCTGCACGAGATCGTCGCGTGGAGCCGCTCGTCACCCGGGCGCCGGCACCTCGCCGAGGTCGTCTACGCGCGCTACACCGCCGCCGTCGAGGCGTTCATGCAGGCGGCCGAGGCGCGGTTCGGCGTCCGCTGGCGGATCCCCGCCGGCGACGTGGCGCGCTTCGTGCTCGTGCTGACCGACGGCGTGGCCGCGCGCTGGCTGGTCGACCGCGACGTCGCCGCCGCTCGGACCGCGCTCGCGCTGGGTGCGGACGCCCTGCTCGCGCTCGCGCAGGACGTGCGGCCGTGACCGCCCTCGAGCCCGTCGCGCGGGTGCGCGGGCCGTGGATCGGTCGGTTCGCCGCCGCCTGGCTCGGGGTGTGGCTCGCGCAGACCACGGTGATCCAGCTGCTGCTGCCCGCGCAGGTGGAGGCGGCCGGCGGCCGGTCCGGGCTGCTCGACACCATCGCGCGGTTCGGCTGGGTCTCCGCCGTCGCCGGGGCGGCCGCGCTCGTCGCCTTCCCGCTGGTCGGCGCGCTGTCCGACGCCACCGCCTCCCGCTTCGGCCGTCGCCGGCCCTGGATCGCCCTCGGCACCGCCCTGTTCGCGGCCGGCCTGGTGCTGCTCGGGATGCAGACGACGATCGGCGGGATCGCCGCCGCCTGGTCCATCGCGCTCGTGGGGTTCGCGGCCGTGTCGTCGGCGCTCACCGCGCTGATCGCCGACCAGGTCCCGGTGGACCAGCGCGGCGCGGTCTCCGGCTTCGTGTCCGCGCCGCAGGCGGTCGGCACGATCCTCGGGCTGGTGCTCGTCGAGGCGTTCGCGCTCGCCGCGCCCGGCTCCTACGCCCTCGTCGCGGCCGTGCTCGTGCTGCTCGTGGTGCCGCTGGTGGCGTCGCTGCCCGACCCGCAGCCGCTCGAGGCGTCGGGCCCGGTCTGGATCGCGCAGATCGCCGGCTCGCTGTGGATCGACCCCCGCACGCACCCCGACTTCGCCTGGACGCTGCTCGGACGCCTGCTCGTCAACCTCGGCAACGCGCTCGGCACGAGCCTGCTCCTCTACTTCCTGTCCGCGGGGCTCCGCGACCCGGACGCGGAGTCGGACCTCATCCCGCTCGTGCTCGTCTACCTCGTCCTCCTCGTGGTCGCGACGCTCGCCGCCGGCCGCGCGAGCGACGCCACCGGGCGCCGCCGCGTGTTCGTCGCCGCGGCCGCGGTGCTGCAGGGGATCGCCGGGGTGCTGCTCGCCGTCGCGCCCGCGTACGGCACGGCGCTCGTCGCCGCGGGCTTCCTCGGCGCGGGCTACGGCGTGTTCCTGTCGGTGGACCAGGCGCTCGCGACGCAGGTGCTGCCGGACCCGGCCGACCGTGGGAAGGACCTCGGGATCATGAACGTCGCCCTGGCGGTGCCGCAGGCCTTCGGGCCGATCGTCGGCGCCGCGCTCATGCTGGTCTTCGGGGGCTTCTCCGCCCTCTTCATCGGCGCCGCGGTGCTGTCGGCGCTCGGCGCCCTCGCCGTCGCGCGGGTGCGGGGGGTCGCGTGATCGCGCTGCCGCGGCCCGCCGCGACGCCGTGGGACGCGCCGGAGTCGTGGTGGCCCGGCCTGCTCGCCGCGACCGCCGACCTCGACGCGCCGCTCGGCGTGCTCGAGCTCGACGCGCTCGCCTGGAACGCGCACGACACCGTGCGCCGCGCGGCCGGGCTGCCGATCCGCCTCGCGACGAAGTCGCTGCGGGTGCGGGAGGCCGTCGAGTCGGTGCTCGCGCTGCCCGGCTGGTCCGGCGTGCTCGCCTACTCCCTGGCGGAGGCGCTGTGGCTGGCGGAGACGGTCGACGACGTCGTGCTCGGCTATCCCACCGCGGACCGGGCGGCCCTCGCCCGGCTCGCGCTCGACGCCGCGGCGGCGGCGCGCATCACGCTCATGGTCGACTCGATCACGCAGCTCGACCTGATCGACGCCGTCGCGCCGCCGCGCTCGCGGCCCGAGCTGCGGGTCGCGCTCGACCTCGACCTGAGCATCCACCTCCCCGTGCTCGGGCACCTGGGGGTGCGCCGCTCGCCGCTGACGGACCCGGAGGCGGCGGTGCGACTCGGGCGGGAGATCGCGATGCGCCCGGGCTTCCGGCTCGTGGGGCTGATGGGCTACGAGGCGCAGGTCGCGGGCGTCGTCGACCGCTACGCCGGGAACCCCGCCTACGAGCGGGTGATCGCCGCGGTGAAGCGGCGGTCGATCGCGGAGGTCCACGAGCGCCGGGCCGCGGCCGTGGCGGGCCTGGCGCAGATCGCCGAGCTCGAGTTCGTGAACGGCGGCGGCACCGGCTCGCTCGAGTCGACGGTCGACGACGCCTCCGTGACCGAGGTCACCTCGGGCAGCGGGCTCTTCGGCGGCCACCTCTTCGACCGGTACCGCACGTTCCGGCCCGCGCCCGCCGCGTCCTTCGTGCTCCCGGTCGTGCGCGTGCCGGGCGACGGCGTCGCCACCGCCGAGGGCGGCGGCTGGATCGCCTCCGGCCCGATCGGCCCGGACCGGCGGCCGCTGCCCGTGTGGCCGCCGGGTCTCGAGTACGAGCCGCGCGAGCAGGCCGGCGAGGTGCAGACGCCGCTCAGGGGCGGCGGCCTGCGCGTCGGCGACCGCGTGGTGCTGCGCCACGCGAAGTCCGGCGAGCCGGCCGAGCGGCTCGCGGCCTACGCGCTCGTGCGCGGCGGCGTGCTCGAGGGCGGGGCGCCGACCTACCGCGGCGAGGGCAGGACGTTCTCGTGAGCGGCGCGGTCTGGACGAACTGGGGCAGGACGAGCCGCTCGACGCCCGCGCGCGTCGAGCGGCCGCGCACGGCGGAGGCGGTCGCGCAGGCGCTGCTGCGAGCCGGGGAGGAGGGGCTGCGGGTGCGGCCCGTCGGCGCCGGGCACAGCTTCACCGCGCTCGCCCGCACCGACGGGCTGCTGCTCGAGACGACGGGCCTGGCGGGGCTGCGCGCGGTCGACCGCGCGCGGGACCGCATCACGGTCGGCGGCGGCACGACCATCGCGGCGCTCGGGCGCATCGCGGCGCGCTCCGGGCTCGCCCTGCCGAACCTCGGCGACATCGACCGGCAGACGATCGCGGGCGCGATCGGCACCGGGACCCACGGCACGGGCGCCGCCTTCCGACCGATCGCCGCGCAGGTCGTCGGCCTGCAGCTGGTCACGACGGCCGGGGAGGTGCTCGAGATCGGCGAGCACGACCCGCTGCTGCCCGCCGCACGGGTGTCGCTCGGCGCCCTCGGCGTGGTCACGGCGGTGACGCTGCAGTGCGTGCCCGCGTTCGGCCTGGCGGCGCAGGAGCGCGCCGAGCCGCTCGAGCCCGTGCTCGCCGGGTTCGCCTCCCGCGTCGCGGCCGCCGACCACTTCGAGTTCTACTGGTTCCCGGGCACCGGGACCGCGCTGACGAAGACGAACACCCGGATCCCGGTCGAGGACGTGGGTCGGCGGCGGTCGCGGGTGCGGCGGCTCGTCGACGACGAGCTGGTGGCGAACGGGCTGTTCGAGCTGACCTGCCGCGTCGGCCGCGCCGCGCCCGCGCTGGTGCCGTCCATCAACCGCCTCGCCGCGCGCACGGTCGCCGAGCGCGGGTACCGCGGGTCCTCGCACGACGTCTTCACGTCGCCGCGCCGGGTGCGGTTCGCCGAGACGGAGTGGGCCGTGCCGCTCGAGCGGCTGCCCGAGGCGTTCGACGCGTTCCGCCGGGCGGTCGAGCGCAGCCGGCAGCGGATCTCCTTCCCGGTGGAGGTGCGCGCGGCCGCCGCGGACGACTCCGCGTGGCTCAGCACCTCCTGGGGTCGTCCGACCGCGTACGTGTCGGTGCACTGCTACGCCCGCGACGTGCGGCGGGACTACCTGCGGATGGCCGAGCGGATCTTCCTCGCCGCCGGCGGGCGGCCGCACTGGGGCAAGCTGCACACGCGCGGCGCCGACGACCTGCGCCGCCTGTACCCGCGCTTCGACGACTTCGCGGCCGTGCAGCGGGCGTTCGACCCCGACGGCCTGCTCCGCAACCGCCACCTGGACCGCGTGCTCGGCCTCGCCTGAGTGCGGCGGAGCGCGCCCCGCGCCGTGCTAGACAAGTCGTAGAGCGTCAGGAGGGGTGCGCATGGTCGGTCGCCGGGCACACGGGCAGCTGAAGACGACGGTGCTCGCCCTGCTGCGGGAGGCGGACGGGCCGGTCACGGCGCGCATGCTGCTCGAGCGGTGGCCGGACGCCGAGCCCCGCCCGGCGTTCACCACGGTCATCACGGTGCTCACCCGGCTGCAGCAGGCGGGCGCGATCGAGCGGATCGACGGCGCCGAGGCGCGCTTCCGCGTGCGGCCCGTCGCGGGCGGCGTCGCCGCCGAGTCGATGCTCGCCGCGCTGTTCGAGTCCGCCGACCGCGGCGCCGCGCTGATGTCGTTCGCGGAGCAGCTGGACGCGAAGGACCTCGACCTGCTGCGCCGCGCGGTCGGGGGAGGCGCCGCGTGACCGTGCTGCTCGGCCTGCTCGCGCTCGCCGCGGGCTGCCTGCTCGGCGCCCCGCGCCTCCTGCGCCTGCGCCGCTCCGCGGTCCGCCGCCCGCGCGCGCTGCTGGCCGCCTGGCTGGGCGTCTTCCTGCTCGGCGCCGCCGCGATCCTCGGCAGCGTGCTGTGGAGCGTCGTGCTCGCGGTCGCCGCGCACACCGCGCCGGTCGACGCCGGCTGGATGGCGGGCGTGCTCGCCTGGGGCGCGCTCACCGTCACCGGTGCGACGGCGGCGCTCGTGCTCACCCGCGCGGAGCCGCTGAACGCGGGTCGGGAGGCCGCGGCGCGCGACCTCGACCTGCTCGCCGCCGCCTGCACCGACCGCGTCGAGACGATCGGCGCCGTGCAGGTGCTGCACATCCGGGCCGAGCGGCCCATCGCCTTCAGCTCCACCGGCGACGGCGGCCGGATCGTCGTCACCTCCGCGCTAACCGACGCGCTGACCCCCGGCGAGCTGCGGGCGGTCCTCGAGCACGAGCGGGCCCACCTCACGGGCCGCCACGACGCCCTGCTCCGCGTCGCGCGGCTCAACCGGGCGTGCGTGCCCGTGCTCTTCGGCGCCCGCGCGTTCGACCAGGCCGTGCACCTGCTGGTCGAGCTGGCCGCCGACGACGCGGCCGCGAAGGTCTGCGGCGCCGCAGCGCTGGCGAGCGCGCTGCGCCGCACCGCCGAGCTCGAGCCGAACGAGTGGGCGAGCATCCGCGCCGCGCGGCTGGAGGCGGTGCGCCCGGCGGCGGACCGGCGGGCGTCGGTGGGGCGGGGACTGCTCTACAAACTGTAGAGTTGCGGCGTGATGATGGGCACGCCGCTGACCGCCTCGGTCGCGACCACCGTCTTCAGCCTCCTCGGCGTCTGGTTCGTCGGCCGCGTCGTCTCCGGCCGGGACGTGCCCGACCGCATCTCGAACCTGCTGCACCTCGCGATGAGCGGCGTCATGGTCGCGATGCCGTGGTCCGCGGCGCTCCCCGCCCTGCCGCAGGTCGTCGTCTTCTCGGCCGGCGCGTTCTGGTACGCGGGCGCCGCTCTGTTCCGCCCCTCCTCCGACGCCCGGCTCGGCGTCGGCCACGGCGCGCACGGCCGCGCGGCGGGCCTCTGGTACCACGCCGGGATGATGGTCGCGATGGTCTGGATGGCCGTCGCCATGATCCCCGCGACCGCCTCCGCCGACACGGGCGGCATGGCGGGCATGACCGGCATGACCCACTCGGCGGGGACCGTCGGCGGGATGACCGGCGACGTGCCCTGGGCGCTCGCGCTCTCCATCGCGCTCGGCGCCTGCTTCGCCGGCGCGACCGTCTGGCTCGCCGGCCTGCTGATCCGGGAGGCCGCGGGCGCCGCGCACCGCCTCGCGGTCGCCGACCTCGCCGCGTCGACCCTGATGGCCGCCGGCATGTCCTTCGTCCTCCTCGTCGTGATGACGTGAACCGCCCCCAGCAAGGAGCCCCCATGGCCACCGCCCCCTCCCGCCGCCGCACGACCCTCCGCCTCGGTGCGGGCCTCGCCGTCGCCGCGGTCGCGGTGCTGCTCGGTGCGACCGGCGCCTCCGCGCACGTGCACGTGGACGGGGAGGACGCGACGCGCGGCGGCTACGGTGTGCTGACGTTCCGCGTGCCGACCGAGTCCGACACCGCGTCGACCACCGAGGTGAGCGTGACCATGCCGACCAGGACCCCGATCGCGTCCGCGAGCGTGCAGCCGGTCGCGGGCTGGACCGCCACGGTCACGACCGCGCGACTGGCGAAGCCGATCACGACCGACGACGGGCGGCTGACCACCTACGTCGCCCGCATCGACTGGAAGGCGGAGGCGGGCAAGGGCATCCGGCCCGGGCAGTTCCAGCAGTTCCTCGTGTCCGCGGGCCCGCTGCCCGACGCCGAGGAGCTCGCCTTCCCGACCCTGCAGACCTACAGCGACGGCACGCGCGTGAACTGGAACGAGACCGCCTCCGGCGGCGCGGAGCCGGAGCACCCCGCGCCGGTCCTGGCCCTCGCCGCCCCGGACGACGCGCAGCAGGCGAGCCCGCAGGTCAGCGCCTCCGCGCCCGCCGCAGCGGCCTCGGCGGACGCGGGGACCGCGACGGCGGGCCTGGTCGTCGGCATCGGCGGGGTCGTGCTCGCCGCGATCGCCGTGATCCTCGCGCTCGTCGCGCTGCTCCGCGGGTCGAAGCGCTCGACCGGCGCGTGACCCCGACCGTCGCCCGCGGGCGCTCCGCCCTCGTGCGACGGCTGCTGCCGGGGCTGCTGCTCGCCGTCCTCGCGCTCCTGCTGCTGCCCGCCGCACCGGCGTCCGCGCACGCGGTGCTGGTGTCGAGCGACCCCGCGGACGGCGCGCGGGTCGAGGCGGCGCCCGCCGCCGTGCGGCTCACGTTCGACGAGGCGGTGTCGCTGCCGCCCGGCGCGACCGTCGCGCTGTCGACGACCGGGCAGCGGGTCGACGAGGGACCTGCGCGACTGGACGGCCGCGTCGTGGTCGTGCCCCTGCGCGCGGCGGTGCCCGCCGGCGTCTACAGCGTCTCCTGGCGACTCGTGTCCGCGGACAGTCACGTCGTCTCCGGGTCCATCCGCTTCGGCGTGCAGCGCGACGCGGACGCGGTGCAGGGCCCGGTCGTCGCGGGCTCCCCGCTCGATCCCGCGCTCGCCGGCGCGACCGGGCTGACCTATCTCGGCCTGTCGCTCGGGCTCGGCGTGCCCGCCGCCGCCGCGCTGCTCTGGCCCGCCGTCCGCGCCCGCCGCCGCGTGCTCGGGCCGGCCGCGGTCGGGCTGGCGCTCGTGCTGCTGGCGACGCTGGCCGAGCTGCTCCTCCGCGGACCCCGCGCCTCCGGCGGCGACTGGGCGGGCGTGCTGCGCCTCGAGGACCTCGGCTACACCGTCACGAGCCTCCCCGGGGTCGTGCTGCTGGTCCGCGTCGTGCTGCTCGCGGTGCTGGCCGTGCTGCTCCTGCACCGACCCGCTGCGGCCGGCCGCGCCCGGCTGCTCGCCGCGGGGGCGGTCGGGGTGGCCGTGCTGCTCACGGTCGCGCTGCTCGGCCACGCGGCGGACGGCGTCGTCGCGCTGCTCGTGCCCGCGGCCGTCGTGCACCTCGCCGCGATGGTGCTCTGGCTCGGCGGCCTCGTCGTCCTGCTCGCCGTGGTGCTGCCGAGGGTGCGGCGGGCTCCCGCGGCCGGGCTGCGCCTGCTGCGGCGGTGGTCCGTCGTCGCGTTCGTCTGCGTCGCGGCGCTCGTCGTGACCGGCGAGATCCAGGCGTTCCCGACCGTCGTGCCGCTCGACGCCCTCTGGTCGACCCCCTACGGCGTGCTGCTGCTCGTGAAGCTCGGGCTGCTGGCCGCCGTGCTCGCCGCGGCGGCCGCGGCGCAGCGGACCGTCGCCCGCGGTTCGCTGCCCGCGCGGCTGCGGCTGCGGCGCGTGCTGGCCGCCGAGGTCGTCGGCGTCGTCGCGATCCTCGGCGTGACGGGCGCGCTCAGCGGCACCGCGACGGCCGCGGAGACCTACGGCCCGCCGGTGACGCGCACGGTCGCCGCGGGCTCCGACCGCCTCGTGGTCGACGTGGACCGCACCCGCCGCGGGTCCGCCGTGCTGCACGTCCGCGCCCTCGACCCGGTCGGCAGGCCGGTGCGCCTGGCGGCCCTCGACGGGGCGCTGGCCACGGAGGGGGTCGGCGCGCTCGACGTGACGTTCCGCCGGGACGGCGCCGGGTGGCGCAGCACCGACGCGACGCTGCCCGTGTCGGGGGAGTGGACCCTCACCCTCGACGCGGAGGTGAGCACCGCCTCCGCCTACGCGGCGAAGGTCGGCTGGCCCGTCTGGTGACGGCGGCCCCGAGCGGGGCCGCCGTCAGATCTCGTCGACGCCGGCCTGGTGCGGGGCGAAGTTGCGGAGGCGGAGGCTGTTCGTCACGACGAGCACCGACGACAGGGCCATGGCCGCCGCCGCGATCAGCGGGTTGAGCAGCCCGGAGGCGGCGAGCGGGATCGCGGCGATGTTGTAGCCGAACGCCCACACGAGGTTGCCGCGGATCGTGCCGAGCATCTTGCGGGCCAGCGCGACCGCGTCGGGCACGGCCCGCAGGTCGTCGCGGACCAGGATCACGTCGGCGGACTTCATCGCGACGTCGGTGCCGGTCACGATCGCCATGCCGAGGTCGGCGGAGGCGAGCGCCGCCGCGTCGTTGATGCCGTCGCCGACCATGGCGACCTTGCGGCCCTTCGCCTGCAGGTCCGCGACGACCTTCGCCTTGTCGGCCGGCAGCACCTCCGCGATCGTCTCGTCGACGCCGAGCATCGCGCCGACCGCGGCGCCCGCCCTGGCGGTGTCGCCGGTCAGCAGCACGGTGCGCAGGCCCATCGCCTGCAGCTGCGCGATCGCCTCCCGAGCGGTCGGCTTCACGTCGTCCGCGAGGCCGAGCACGCCGGCGGCGACCCCGTCGACCGCCACCAGCACGAGCGTGCGACCGGCGGCCTCGAGCTCCTCGACCGTCGCGTCGAGCGCGGCCGGCACGGCGACGCCCTGCTCGACCAGCAGGCGGCGGCTGCCGGCCAGCACGCGGCGGCCCCCGACGACGCCGGAGGCGCCGAGGCCGCTGAGCGCCGCGAAGTCCTCCACGGCCTCGGGGCGGCCGAGCCGAGCGGCCGCGGCGCCGGAGATCGCGCGGCCGATGGCGTGCTCCGACGCCTGCTCGAGCGCACCCGCGAGGCCGAGCAGCTCGTCCGGCGTGATGCCGTCGACCGGGCGCACGTCCGGCACGGTGAACGCGCCGGTGGTGACGGTGCCCGTCTTGTCGAGCACCACGGTGTCGATTCGGCCGCTCGCCTCCAGGGCGTCCTGGCCCTTCACGAGGATGCCGAGCTGGCCGCCGCGGCCCACGCCGACCATCAGCGCGGTCGGCGTCGCGAGGCCCAGCGCGCAGGGGCAGGCGATGATCAGGACGGCGATGCCGACGCCGATCGCCGCGCCCACGGGCGCGCCGGCGAGCAGCCAGCCGAGCGTCACGAGCACCGCGAGCACGATGACCGCGGGGATGAAGACGCGGGTGACCCGGTCGACCAGGCGGGTGACGCGGGCCTTTCGGCGCTGCGCCTCGTCCGCGATGGCCGCGAGCTGCGCGAGCCGCGTGCGCTGGCCGACCCGCTCCGCGACGAGCGTGAGCGCGCCCGCACCGTTGACGGTGCCCGCGGAGACGGACGAGCCGGGCTCGACCTCGACCGGGGCGGCCTCACCCGTCATGGTGCTGGTGTCGATGGACGAGCGGCCCGCCTCCACGACGCCGTCCACGGGGATGGCGGAACCGGGGCGCACGATGACGACGTCGCCCGGCCGCACCTGACCGGCCGGCACCTCCACGTCGCCCTCGGGCGTGCGGAGGAGCACGGACCGGGCTGCGAGGCCGGAGATCGCGTGCAGCACGTCGCCGGCGCGCCGGCGCGAGCGGGTCTCGAAGTAGCGGCCGCCGAGCTGGAAGGTGACCATGCCCGCGGCGACGTCGAGGTAGATGGCGTCCGCGCCCGGCGGGGTCGGCCCGAAGCCGATCCAGTAGCCCGCGGCGGACGGGCCCCCGACGAGCACGACGATCGCCCAGACGAACGACACGACGGCGCCGAGCGAGACGAGCGTGTCCATGCTGAGCGACCGGGCGCGCAGGTTGCGCAGGGTCGCGCGGTGGAACGGCCACGCCGCCCAGGTGACGATCGGCACGGCGAGCAGCACGCAGACCAGCTGCCAGCCCGGGAAGCGCCAGGCCGGCACGAGCGCGAGCAGGATCGTGAGGTCGCAGAGCGGCACGCTCAGCAGCGCGGAGACCGTCAGCCGGCGGCGGAGGGAGTCGATGCGGTCGCTCGTCGCGCGGCGGGACCACTCGTCGTCGCCCGGCGTGTGCGGCGCGGCGCCGTAACCGGCCTTCTCGACGGCCGCCACGGCGCGGTCGACGTCGCCGTCGAGCCCGATCACGGTGGCGCGCTCGGTCGCGAAGTTGACGCTGGCGGTCACGCCGTCGAGGCGGTTCAGCTTGCGCTCGATGGTGTTCGCGCAGGCGGAGCAGGTCATCCCGGCGATGTCCAGCTCGACCACGTCGTCCATCGTCCGGACCGCGGGCTGCTCGGTCAGCGTCGTCACTTGCACCTCCGCGCGTCGTGGGCTGTCTACGAATTGTAGAATCGTCCGACTGCACCGGCCGCCGAACGAGGGAAGACGTGTGATCACGGAGTACGCCGTCACCGGCATGACCTGCGAGCACTGCGAACGCAGCGTCGGCGAGGAGGTCGGGGCCCTCCCGGGCGTCACCGCCGTGCACGCGGTCGCCGCGACCGGCGTCGTGCGCGTGACCAGCGACTCGCCCCTGGCGGACGACGACGTCGCCGCCGCGATCGACGAGGCGGGGTACGAGCTCGTCCGCGGCTGACCGGCGGATCCGGCTCGACGGCTTCACCGTCGCCGCAGCCCTGATCCCGGTCGCCGCCGTCGCCGTCGCCGTCGTCCTGCTGGGCGGGGCGCCCTACCGTGCGCTCGGGCGCAACGTGCCCGGCATCGACACCTCGCTCGCCAGCGGGCTGCTCCGCGCCGTCGTCGCGGTCGCCGCCGTCTGGTGCGTCGGCAGCCTCGTCTACGCCGTGTTCGCCCGGCAGCGCTCGGGCGAGCGCCGCTTCGACGTCGACTACTTCTCCGACGGTCGGCCCGTCGTCTGGTCGGCCGCCGTCTGGGCGGTCGCGGCCGCCGCGCTGGTCCCCGTCGACGCCGCGGACGCGGGCGGGCAGCCGCTGGCCCGCCTCCTGGTCCCGGGCGCGGCCGGCTACCTGGTGTCCGCCTCCTACCTCCCGACCGCCTGGATCGTCGTCGCGGTGCTCGCGGCGGTGATCGCGGTCGGCGCCTTCCTCGCCCACACCTGGCAGGCGTTCGCGGTGCTCGCGGCGCTGGCGCTCGTCGCCGTGCTGCCGCCGGTCGTCGTGACGCAGGTGCTCGTGGGACCGAACCACGACTTCGGCAGCGACGCCGGCATCCTCGGCACGCCCGCCGCGACGGTGCTCGTCGGCCTGCTCGCCGTGGCCCGCTGGCGCTCGACCGCGGGCCCGCTGCCCGGACCGGTGTCGATCCTCCGCATGTGGCGCCTCCTCGGGCTGGCCTGGCTCGTCGCCGCGGCCGCGGAGGTGGTGCTGGCGCTGTTCGAGCTCGGCGGGTCACCGTTCCTCGGCTCCCCGACCGCGTGGCTGTTCCTCGTCCGGTTCGCGCTGCTCGCCGTGCTCGCGCCGCTGATCCTGCGCGGGCTCGCCGCCGCCGGCCGCGAGACCGACCTCGCGACGCTGCGCCGGGCATCCGCCGGCCTGATCCGGCTGGCGCTGGTGCCCGCCGCGCTGCTGCTCGCCGTCGGGCTGGTGATGGCGCGCATCCCGCCGCCCCAGTACTTCCTGCCGACGTCCGTCGCGCAGATCTACTTCGGCTACGACATCGATGCGGCGCCGAGCTTCGCGGTATTGGCGCTCGACTGGCGGCCGAACCTGCTGTTCCTGGCGATCGCCGCCGCCGCGGTCGGCCTGTACCTCGCGGGCGTCACGGCCCTGCGGCGCCGCGGCGACCGCTGGTCGGGCGGCCGCACGGCTGCATGGCTGCTCGGCTGGGCCGTCGTCGTGATCACGACGAGCAGCGGCCTCGGCCGGTACTCGAGCGCGGTGTTCAGCCTGCACATGATCCTGCACATGGCGCTGAACATGCTCGGCCCGCTGCTGCTCGTGCTCGCCGGCCCGATCACCCTCGCGCTGCGGGCCCTGCCCGCGCACGGCCGCAGCCGGGCGGCGGGCATCCGCGAGTGGATCGCCGCGATGCTCGCCTGGCGGCTCACGCACGTCTTCTACAACCCGCTCTTCGTCTTCATCCGCTTCATCGGCGCCTACTACCTGCTCTACTTCTCGCCGATCTTCGACTTCGCGCTGCGCTACCACTGGGCGCACCAGCTGATGAACATCGAGTTCATCATCATCGGCGTCATGTTCTACGGCCTCGTGATCGGCGTGGACGCGCCGCCGCGGCCGATCCCGCACATCGGCAAGCTCGGCATGGTGCTCGCCGCGATGCCGTTCCACGCCTTCTTCGGCGTCGCGGTGATGACGAGCAAGGAGGTCATCGCGGGCGACTTCTACTCCTACCTCCGGCTGCCGTGGCAGGGAGACCTGCTCGCCGACCAGGCCGTCGGCGGCGGCATCGCGTGGGGCGCGGGCGAGATCCCGCTGGTCATCGTGATCGTCGCGCTGGTCACCCAGTGGGCGAAGCAGGACAACCGCGTCGCCACCCGCGTCGACCGCCACCTGGACCAGGGCACGGACGACAGCTGGGAGGCGTACAACGCGATGCTGGCGAAGCTCGACGCCCGCGGCGGCGTCCCGGCCGGCCAGCCGGCGGCCGAGCCGGCGACCGCCTCCGCGGACCAGCGCCCCTCCTCCTGACCCCGCTCCGCCTTCAGCGGGAGTACGACAGCAGGAAGAAAGCGATTCAGCAGGAGGATCTGGGCCGTTTCCTCCTGCTGAACGTCTTCTCTCCTGCTGACGCGTTCGCTTCTTCCTGCTGTCGTGCTCGGGGAGGCGGGGAGGCGGGGAGGCGGGGAGGCGGGGAGGCGGCGGAGGGCCGGAACGCGCGCGGCGGCGGGAGGCGCGTCGCGGGCGGCCGTTAGAGTCCCCTCACGCGAGGCGAGGGGGCGGCGGTGTCGGCTGCTGAGGTGACGACGCCGGTCGCGGCGCCGCCGCCCGAGCGCCGCCTGATCCGGCTGCTCGGGCCCGCCTTCGTCGCGGCGATCGCCTACGTCGACCCGGGCAACGTCGCCGCGAACCTGTCCGCCGGCGCCGGCTACCAGTACCTGCTCGTCTGGGTGCTCGTCGCCGCCAACGCGACGGCCGTCATCGTGCAGTACCTGTCCGCGAAGCTCGGCGTCGTCACCGGCCGCACGCTGCCCGAGCTGCTCGGCGATCGCCTGCCCCGCGCCGGCCGGCTCGCGTTCTGGGCGCAGGCGGAGCTCGTCGCGGCGGCGACGGACCTCGCGGAGGTGATCGGCGGCGCGGTCGCCCTGCAGATCCTGTTCGGCATCCCGCTGCTGCCCGGCGGCGTCGTGATCGGCGCGGTGTCCGTCGCGATCCTCGCCCTGCAGTCCGCCAGCAAGCAGCGCACGTTCGAGGCGGTCGTGATCGCGCTGCTCGCCGTGATCACCGTCGGCTTCGTCGCGGGCGTCGTCGTCAGCCCGGTGGACTGGGGCCGGGCCGCGGAGGGGCTCGTGCCGCGCTTCGCCGACTCCGGCTCGGTGCTGCTCGCCGCGAGCATGCTCGGCGCGACGGTGATGCCGCACGCCATCTACCTCCACTCGGCGCTCGCGCGGGACCGGCACGGCGTCACCGCGGACCCGGTGCGCATCCGCCGGCTGCTGACCGCGACCCGCGTCGACGTCGTGCTCGCGCTGCTGATCGCCGGCTCGGTGAACATCGCGATGCTGCTGCTCGCCGCCTCGTCGCTGTCCGGCGTCGACGGCACGAGCACGATCGAGGGGGCGCACGCCGCGATCGGGTCCGCGCTCGGCCCGGTGATCGCGACCGTGTTCGGCGTCGGGCTGCTCGCGAGCGGCCTCGCCTCCACCTCCGTCGGCGCATACGCGGGCGCGACGATCATGGCCGGGCTGCTGCACGTGTCGATCCCGCTGCTCGTGCGGCGGGTGGTGACGCTGATCCCGGCGCTCGTGATCCTGGGGCTCGGCGTCGATCCGACGCTCGCGCTGGTGCTCAGCCAGGTGGCGCTGTCGCTCGGCATCCCGTTCGTGCTGGTGCCGCTCGTCGTGCTGACGGGTCGCCGGTCGGTGCTGGGGGAGTTCACGAACGCCCTGCCGCTCCGCGTCGCCGCGGTCGTCGTCACCGTCCTGATCGTGGTGCTGAACATCACGCTGCTGGTCCTCACCGTCACCGGCTGACCTCCGTTCCGCAGGAGTGCGGCGCCTGCAGCACGGAGCGGTGGGGGAGCGCGGCGGCGAGGCGGGCGGCGCGCTCGGAGGTGAACACCGCCTCGAGGGCCATCGGCTCACCGTCCGGTCCGGACAGCGGCACGCGCCAGTTCGGGTACTCCTCGAGCGTGCCCGGCTGGTTCTGCGTACGGCGGTCGCCGACCAGGTCGACGAGCGCCGCCCCGATCAGCCGCGCGGGCGTCAGCGCGAGGTACCGGTGCAGCGCGAGCACGGTGTCCTCCTCCCCGGCGGCACGGCCGGCACGTCCTTCGGCCGCGCCGGAACCGGCGCGGTGGGCCCACGACGCGTCGTCGGCGAGGAGGCCGCGGGAGCGCACCTCGTCGAGCCACACCCGCTGCTCGGCGCGGTCCGCCGCCAGCTCCTCCTCCACGGGCCGCGTCAGCAGCCCGAGCTCGGTGCGGAGGCGCACGTGCGCGCCCTCGAGGTACCCGGCGGTCGGCGGCAGGTCGTGGGTGGTCACGGAGGCGAGGCACAGCTCGCGCCAGCGCTCGGCCGGCAGCGCCGCGTCGCCGTCCATCTCGAACCACAGGATGGAGGTGCCGAGGATCGCGCGGGAGGCGAGGTACCGGCGGGCCGCCGGGTCGACGACCCCGAGGTCCTCGCCGACGACGACGGCCTGCGCGCGCACGGCCTCCAGCGCAAGCACCCCGATCAGCGCCTCGTGGTCGTAGTGGACGTAGGCGCCCTCGGACGCGTGCCGCCCCTCCGGCACCCACCACAGGCGGAACAGCCCGATGACGTGGTCGACCCGCACGCCGCCCGCGTGCCGCAGCACGGCGCGGATGAGGTCGCGGAACGCCGCGTACGCGCTCGACTCGAGCGCGGCCGGCCGCCACGGCGGCTGCTGCCAGTTCTGCCCGAGCTGGTTGAACGGGTCCGGCGGCGCCCCGACGGTCACGCCGCTGCCGTACGCGTCGCCGAGCCGCCACGCGTCCGCGCCGCCCGGGTGCACGCCGACCGCGAGGTCGTGCATCACGCCGATGCCCATCCCGGTCGTCGCCGCCCTGTCCTGCGCCTGCGCCAGCTGCTCGTCGAGCAGCCACTGCAGCCAGCAGACGAAGTCGACCTCGTCGGTGTGCTCGGCGGCGAAGGCCGCCACGGCGGGGGAGGAGGGGGAGCGCAGCGCGTCCGGCCAGGTGCGGGCGTCGTTGCCGTGCGTCTCCGCGATGACGCTCCAGGTGGCGAAGTCGGTGAGCGCCGCGCCCTCGCGGCGGCGGAAGGCGGCGAGGTCGAGCTCGCGGCCGGCGCTCCGCGGCTGCGCGGACACGAGGCGCAGCGCCTCCCGCTTCGCGGCCCACGCGGCGTCCCGGTCGATCCGGTCGCCGCTCGCCTTCTCCCGCACCCGCTTCGCGAGCGTCGCGATGCGCGTCCGCGTGCGGGCGGGCAGCGCCGCGTACTCGGGCACCGCCTCGACCCGCAGGTACAGCGGGTTGAAGAAGCGGCGGGAGGAGGGGAGGTACGGCGACGGCTCCAGCGGCGGCACGGGTTCGGCGGCGTGCAGCGGGTTCACGAGCACGTAGTCGGCGCCGAGCTCCGCGCCCGACCACACCGCCAGGTCGGTCAGGTCCGTCAGGTCGCCGACGCCCCAGGAGCCCTCCGACCGCACGCTGTAGAGCTGCGCGGCGAGCCCCCAGCCGCGTCGGTCGCCCATCCGCGCCGGCAGCCCGACCTCGGCGGGCGTCATGATCAGCGGCGCTTCGTCGACGCGGTCGCCGGAAATCGCGACGAGGCGGTGGTAGCCGAGCGGCAGGTCGCCGGGGATGCGGAAGGTCGCCTCGCCGATGCGCGCGCCGTCGACGGTGCGCGGCTCCACCCACTGGTCGACCTGCTCGAGGTCGCGGCGGCCGCCCGCCTCCAGCTCCACCGCGAGGGCGGCCGGCTCGCCGTCGGGCACGTGCATCCAGACGAGGCGGTCGGCGCCCTGCACGGCGGTGGTGCAGGCGGGCAGCGTGCGCCGCCACGGCGCGTCCCAGGTCTCCTGCAGCGCGCGTTCCGGGTCGGTCGGGTCCGCGCCCAGCGCGCGGAGCACCGCGGTCAGCGTCTCGGCCGACACGGTCTGCGTCCCACCCCGCCAGTCCGTGAAGGACGTGGCCACGCGGTGCGCGTGCGCGAGGTCGACGAGGGGCTGTCCGGGCTCGGTCACGACAGCGATTCTGCGACGTGCTCCTTGAGGGGCCGTGGTCGCGCACCCCGCGTGAGCGCTCGCCCAGGCGGGGCGGACGACAGTAGCCCCGTGGCCCTTCCTCGTTCGAACCCCTCCGCCCAGGGCGTCGCCGCCTCCGGCGTCTCCGCCTTCGTCGACGCGCTCGAGGCGCACCCCGGCATCGATCCGCACAGCCTGATGCTGGTGCGGCACGGCGCCGTCGTGGCGGAGGGCTGGTGGGCGCCGTACACGCCGGACCGGCTCCACCTGCTCTACTCGCTGAGCAAGACGTTCCTGTCGACCGCGGTCGGCTTCGCGGTGCAGGAGGGGCTGCTGTCGCTCGACGACGCCGTCGCCGACCACTTCCCCGAGTTCCGCGACGAGCTGCCGGAGGCGAGCCGCCGCATCCTCGTGCGCCACGCGCTCGCGATGGCGTCCGGGCACTCGGGCGAGATGGCGCAGATCGCGATCGCGACCGACCCGCGCGAGCCGGTCCGCGGCTTCCTGCTGCACGCGCCCGAGCACGAGCCCGGCAGCTGGTTCGCCTACAACCAGCCCGCGAACTACGCCGTGGCCGCGATCCTCCAGCGCGCGGCCGGCACGGACCTCGTCGGCTACCTCCGCTCGCGCCTGTTCGACCCGATCGGCGCGGGCCCGATGTCCTGGCAGCAGTACCCGCCGGGGCGCTCGCTGGGCTTCAGCGGTCTGCACGCCACCACCGAGACCATCGCCTCGCTCGGCCAGCTGCACCTCGCCGACGGCGTGTGGGAGGGGCGGCAGCTGCTGCCCGAGGGCTGGGCGGAGGAGGTCCGCACGAAGCGCGTCTCCACCGAGCGCGAGGGCAACCCCGACTGGGCGCAGGGCTACGGCTTCCAGGTGTGGATGGCCCGCCACGGCTACCGCGGCGACGGCGCCTACGGCCAGTTCTGCGTGATCCTGCCGGAGCACGACGCGGTCCTCGCCCTGACGGCGGCGACCGAGGACATGCAGGCCGTGCTCGACGCGGCCTGGACCCGCCTCCTGCCCGCCCTCGGCGACGCCAGCGAGGGCGACGCCGCCGACGCGGCGCTCGCCGAGCGGCTCGGCGACCAGGTGCTGCCGCCGAGTGAGGGCGCGAGCGCTCCCGCCGGCGCGGTGCCCTCCTCCTGGACCGGCGCCGGTCTGCGGGCGACGCGCACGGACGACGGCGTCGTGCTCGCCGACCCGCAGGTGACGCTGACGCTGCCGGTCGGCCGGCCCGGCTGGACCGTCGTCGAGGGCGACGGCACCGCGCCGCCCGTCGCGGTCTCCGGCGGCTGGTCCGGCGACGCGGCGGACCTCGACCTCG
This sequence comes from Amnibacterium soli, assembly GCF_039544415.1. NCBI lineage: Bacteria > Bacillati > Actinomycetota > Actinomycetes > Micrococcales > Microbacteriaceae > Amnibacterium > Amnibacterium soli. The sequence goes on from NZ_BAABLP010000005.1 coordinate 182,183, forward strand.
TGTTCCTGGAGAGCCCGCACCGCCTGCACGTGCGGCTCGACCCGTCCGGCACCGTCGCGATCCGCTGGGGCACGACGCCGCTCGACTTCGCCTACACGGGCACGATCCTCGGGCAGTGGGCGCCGAGGCCGCTCGCCTGAGCCGGGCTGCGGCCTGAATACGCTGGCCGCATGGCACCTCCTCCTGTCGCGGTCCTCGGCGGCGGCTCGATGGGCTCCGCGATCCTCGCGGGGCTCGACGACGCCGGCGTGCGGGACCTGCGGGCCACCACCCGCTCCCGCTCCTCCCTCGCCCGGTACGGCGGGACGGGGATCACGGCGACGGCGCTGGAGGAGGACCCGCGGGCCAACGAGGCCGCGATCGCGGGCGCAGGCATCGTGATCTCGGGCGTCAAGCCGGTGGGCACCGCGGACCTGCTGCGGCAGGTCGGGCCCGCGCTCGCGCCCGACGCGGTGGTCGTGAGCCTGGCGGTCGGCACCCCGATCGCCGCGCTCGAGGCCGCGCTGCCGCCCGGCACCCAGGTCGTGCGGGCCATGCCGAACACGCCCGTGCGCGTCCGCCGCGGCGTCACGGGGCTCGCGCGCGGCACCGCCGTCACCGACGAGGGCTTCGCCGCGGTGCAGGAGCTGTTCGGCGTGCTGGGCGAGGTGCTCGTGCTCGACGACGAGCGCATCGACCGGATCTCGACGATCTCCGGCAGCGGCCCGGCCTACGTCTACCTGCTGCTGGAGCGCTTCGCCGACGCGGCCGTCGGCCTCGGCTTCGACCGGGCGGACGCGGAGCGCGCCGTCGCCCAGACGTTCTCGGGCGCCCTCGCGCTGCTCGACGCCACGGGGGAGTCGCCCACCGCGCTGCGCCGAGGGGTCACCAGCCCGAACGGCACCACCGCCGCCGCGGTCGCCGTGTTCGAGGAGCGCGACCTCGGCGGCCTCATCGCCGACGCGCTGCAGGGCGCGATCCGCCGCGCGGACGAGATCGCGGGCCGCTGAGCCGCGGACCCGCAGCGGCGCGGCCTACGTCGCGCCCCGCGGCGGGTCGAGCAGCAGCCCGACCCGTTCCGCCACGTACGACTCGAGGTCGCGCGCCGCGTCGTCACCGGCCGACAGGCTCCAGCGCACCCGCACGCCGTCGTCGCGCAGCAGGAGGGGACCGGTGCCGTCCCGCAGCGCCTCGGCGGTGAGCGGCACGACGGGCGCGTCGTAGTTCACGGTCGCGCCCTGCGGGAACGCGCGAAAGGCCGCGGCCCGCACCTCGCGGCGCTCCTCGGTCGAGACGGCCATGTGGCCGGGGTGCCCGGGCGGCACCGCCCGGGTGACGGCGCCGGTGGCGCGCACGCCGCCGTCGGCGCTCAGCAGCAGCACGCCGAGCCGCCAGCCGCGCCCGACCGGGCGGAGGCGGGCGCGCCGCGGGATGCCGAGCCGCCGCGTCGCCGGCTCGAACTCGGCGACCGCCTCGTCCGCGATCCCGGCTGCGGCCAGTCGACCCGCCGCCTCCCGCAGCACCCGTTTCGCACGTTCCACGGCGTCGTCCTGCGGCACGTCCGGAGCGTAGGCCCCTGCTCTGGGGGTACGCAGGCCACCGATCCGCTCGCCGCGCCGGGCCGAATCCCGTACTGAGGCCAGCACCATGAGGTGCGGCCGTAACACGCGTCACGCCGCGCGGCCGCAGGACGAACGGAGACCCAGTGCGCACGAGCAAGCACCGGCACCTCGAGCAGGAGGAGGTCGTCGTCGCCGCCGTCGGCGTGGCCTTCGACCTCGGTCTCCACGCGGTCACCGTGCCCGCGGTCGCCGCGCGGATCGGCGTCGCCGAGCGGTCCGTCACGGCCGCCTGGCCCGACGTCGAGACGCTCGTCGCGACGACCTTCTCGCGCATCGTCGCCGCCGAGCTCGCCGAGGTGAAGCGGCAGGTGCTCGCCAACCCGTCGCCGGTCCAGCAGCTCGAGGTGCTCCTCGAGACGCTCGCCGAGCCGGTGCGCGCCGACGTCGACTCCGTCTGGCTCGAGTCGTGGAGCCTCGGCCGCCGCAACCCGCTGCTGGGCGAGGCCGTGCGGACCGAGGAGGGCGCGTGGCACGCGTTCGTCGCCGCCGTGATCCGCCGCGGCGTGAAGACGGGCGACCACCCCGACGTCGACGTCGACCAGGTCGCGTCCCATCTGCTCGCCGTCATCGACGGCGTCAACGCCTACTCGCTCGTCGGCTACCGCACGGACATCGACCGGCTGCGGCTGCTGCACGCCGTCGCCCGCACGCACCTCGGCACGACGTTCGGCGAGGAGCCGGCCTCCCTGACCGTCGTCTGACGCCACCGCCCGTCGATTCAGCGCCGTCCGATCCGCCCGCGGCAGGCTGAGCGGGTGCTCGACCGGTTCCTCGACCTGCTGGCCGGCCTGCAGCCGCGGACGCCGGCGGACGCGGAGTTCCTCTACGACGCCGCGACGGCGGACGGCGCGCTGCGCCTCGCGAACCTGCGTCGATACCTCCGGCTGACCGCCGGGGCGACGACGCTGCTGGTCGGCGAGGCGCCGGGATGGCGCGGTGCGACGATCACGGGCGTGCCGTTCATGAGCGTGCGGGAGCTGACCGCGCGGCCCGGGCTGCTCACCGGCGACCGAAGGCGACGGGTTCGCGGTGCCGCCCGATCCCGCCGCGGGCTGGGAGCTGTCCGCCTCCATCGTGCAGAAGGCGCTGCGGTCATGGCCCGAGCGGCCCGTGAACTGGCCGATCTACCCCAACCACCCCTTCCGCGTGCCCGACCGGGCGACGAACCGCCCGCCACGAGCGCCCGAGGTCGCCGCGGGCGCCGAGATCGCGCTCGAGCTCGTCGCGGCGCTCGGCGTGCGGCGGGTCGTCGCCATCGGGCGGAAGGCGGAGGGGGCGCTCGCCGCCGCGGGCATCGAGGCGGTCGCCGTGCGGCACCCCGCCCAGGGCGGCGCCGCGCTCTTCGCCGCGCAGATGGCGGTGCTCGGCCGGGAGGCGGCGTGACCGCGCCCGAACGGCTCGCGGCGCTCGACGCCGCGCTCGCGGTGCTCGCGTGCCCGGTCTGCCTCGCCTCCTTCACCCGCGAGGGCACCGCGCTCGCCTGCGCCTCCGGGCACGCGTTCGACGTCGCCCGCCAGGGCTACGCCGCGCTCGCGACCGGTGCGACCGTGCCGGGCGACACCGCGCCGATGGTCCGCGACCGGGTCGCGTTCCTCGCCGGCGGCCACTACGCGGCCGTGTCGACGGCGGTGGCCGAGGCCGTGCCGGCCGGGGTGCGCTGGGTCGCCGACCTCGCCTCCGGTCCCGGCACCTACCTGGCCGCCGTGCTCGACGCGCGTCCGGAGGCGCGGGGGATCGCGATCGACGTCTCGTCCGCTGCCGCGCGAGCCGCGGCAGGCGTCCACCCGCGCGCCGCAGCGGCGACCGCGGACCTGCGTCGGCGGGTGCCGCTCGCGGGCGGCGGCGTCGACGCGGCGCTGGTCGTGTTCGGGCCGCGCGACGGCGCGGAGCTCGACCGGGTGCTCGCGCCGGGCGGCGCGGTGGTCGTGGTGGTGCCGGAGCCCGAGCACCTCGAGCAGCTGCGGGCGCCGTTCGGCACGCTCGGCGTCGCCCCGGACAAGGAGCGACGGCTCGCCGAGCGGATGGCGCCGCTGCGCCTCGAGGACCAGCGGGTGGTCCGCGAGACCCGGCTGCTGCCGCCGGAGGACGTCGCCCGCGCGGTGCTGATGGGCCCGAGCGGGCACCACCTCGACGCGGAGCGGGTGCGCGCGGAGGCCGCCGGGCTCGGGCCCCTCGAGGTCACGGTCGCCGTGCGCGTCTCGCGCTTCCGGCGTGCAGCGGTCGGGGCGCCGTCAGCGGCGCCCGCCTAGCGTGGGCGCGTGAGGAACGCGCCGACCGCCGAGGGCCGCATCGACGGGTACGCCGACCTGCGCTCGTACGCCGCGATCGGCGACGGCCGCACGGTCGCGCTGATCGCCCGCGACGGGCGCATCGACTGGCTGCCCGTGCCGGGCCTGGCGTCGCGGCCGATGTTCGCGGCGCTGCTCGACGCCGAGCGCGGCGGGCACTTCGCGGTGCAGCCCGACGAGCCGTTCACGACGACCCGCGAGTACCTGCAGGGCACGAACGTCCTGCGCACCCGCTTCACCACCGCCTCCGGCGTCGTCGACGTCACCGACGCGCTCGTGACCGGCATCGCCGGCCGGCTGCCGTGGATGCAGCTCGTCCGCCGCATCGAGGGCGTGGAGGGGGCCGTCGCGATGCGCTGGATCGTCGTGCCCGGCGATGCGCTGGGCGACGCGCGCCCGTCGCGGTTCGACACCGGTTCGGTGCCGCTGCTCCGCGCGGGCCGCACGAACATCACACTGACCGGCGACGACGTCGGCCGGCAGGACCCGGTCCATCCGGGCAACGGCCCCGCGGACGACTGGGGCCCCGACTTCCGCGGCGCCTTCACCACGAGCCCCGGCTCGCGGCACAGCCTCTGCCTCGCCGGCACCGACGACGAGCCGGTCCGCGCGCCCGACCCCGAGATCGCCGATCGCTCGCTCGACCGCACGGTGCGCGCCTGGCAGGACTGGGCGGAGGAGTTCACCTGGGACGGCCCGTGGCCCGAGCAGGTGCTGCGCAGCACGCTCGCCCTCAAGCTGCTGCTCTACAGCCCGAGCGGCGCGATCGCGGCCGCCGCGACCACCTCGCTCCCGGAGTCGCTGACCGCCCCGAAGAACTGGGACTACCGCTTCGCCTGGATCCGGGACCTGTCGTACTCGGTCGACGCGTTCCTGCGGTTCGGGCTGCGGGAGGAGCCGCACGCGGCCGTCTCGTGGGCGCTCAAGGCGCTGAAGCGCCGCACCGACGACGGCATCGCGGTGTTCCTGACGCTCGACGGCGACCCGACCGACGAGGTGGAGCGCGAGCGGGCGCCCGGCTGGCGCGGTGTCGGCCCGGTGCTCTGGGGCAACCAGGCGAGCGGGCAGCTGCAGCTCGGCGTCTTCGCCGACCTGATCTCGATCATGCGGGCGTACGTGGCCGACGGGAACCTGCTCGACGGCGAGTCCAGCGACCTGCTCGTGCACCTCGCCGACGAGACGTGCCGCAGCTGGACCCGCAAGGACTCGGGCATGTGGGAGCTGCCGGAGGTGCGGCACTACGTCTCGAGCAAGATGGGCTGCTGGCAGGCCCTCGACGCCGCCTGCTCCCTCCACGACATGGGCTTCGTGCTGGTGTCGGCGAGGACGCGGCGTCGCTGGGAGAAGAACAAGCGGCTGATCCGGCGCTGGATCGACCGGCACGGGTGGGACGAGCGGCGCGGCGCCTACCGGATGGTCAAGGGCGGCCGCGAGCTCGACGCCTCCGTGCTGCTGCACACCGTCAGCGGGTTCGACCGCGGCGAGCGGATGTCGCGCACGATCGATGCGCTGCGGGCGGAGCTCGGCACCGGGCCCCTGCTGCACCGCTACTCCGGGATGCGGGAGGAGGAGGGCTCGTTCACGGCGTGCGCCTTCTGGGTCGTGTCGGCGCTCGCCTGCGTCGGCCGCCTCGACGAGGCGACGGCGCTGATGGACGAGCTGGTCGACACCGTGCCGAACGACGTCGGCGTGATGGCCGAGATGGTCGACGTCGAGTCGGGCGCCTTCCTCGGCAACCTGCCGCAGGCCCTCAGCCACCTCGCCCTGGTGCAGGCCGCCAGCGTGATCCGCGAGCTCTCCTAGCCCCCTTCGCGGATCCGCACTTCTTCCGCGGATCCGCAGTTCTGAGCCGACACGCCGTGCGGAGGAGGGGCGCCGGCGGCGTGTCGCGGAGGAACTGCGGATCCGCGATCAGCAGAGCGCTGGTGCAGGTGTCCGGGAAGCAGGGGGTCAGAGGGCGGCGGCGGCCTTCAGCACGTGCTCGACGGACTCGCGCTCGCCGATGGAGATGCGCAGCCCGTCGCCCGGGAAGGCGCGGACCACGACGCCGTGGTCGTGGAAGACGTCGTCCGCCGCAGCGGTCCGCTCGCCGAGCGGCAGCCACACGAAGTTGCCCTGCGCGTCGGGCACCGCGAACCCGAGGTCCCGGAGGCCGTCGACGAGGCGGGTCCGCGTCTCGACGATGTCGGCCACCCGGGCGAGCAGCAGGTCCTCGTGGTCGAGCGCGACGAGGCCCGCGAGCTGCGCCTGGCCGGTCACGGACAGCGGCACGGCGACGGCGCGCGCGGCGTCGAGGATGTGCTCCGGCCCGATCGCGTAGCCCAGCCGCAGCCCAGCGAGCCCCCACGCCTTCGAGAACGTGCGCAGCATCACGAGGTTCGGCCACCGCCCGATCAGGCGCGAGCCGTCGACCGCGTCGGCGTCCCGCACGAACTCGACGTACGCCTCGTCGAGCAGCACGAGCACGTCGGACGGCACGCGGGACATGAACCGCTCGAATTCCGCCGCGCCGACCGACGGGCCGGTCGGGTTGTTCGGGGAGCACACGATCACCGCGCGAGTGCGGTCGGTGACCGCCGCCGCCATCGCGTCGAGGTCGTGCCGCGCCTCCGCCGTCAGGGGCACCTGCACGCTCGTGCCGCCGGCGACCGTGACCAGGCCCGGGTAGGCCTCGAACGACCGCCAGGCGTACACGACCTCGGAGCCCGGCTCGCAGACCGCGAGCAGGAACTGGCTGAGCAGGGCGACCGACCCGGCGCCCAGGTGCACCTGCTGCGCCGTCACGCCGAAGCGCCCGCCGAGCTTCGCGCGCAGCGCGGGGCCGGTCGCGTCGGGGTAGCGGTTCACCTCCGCGCGGGCCACCGCCTCCACGATCTCGACCAGCGGTCCGAAGGGGTTCTCGTTCGACGACAGCTTGTAGCCGTCCGCCACCGCCTGCCTGCCCTGCTTGTACGCGGGCAGCGCGGCGATCTCGGGACGCATGCGCACGGGGGAGTCGGCCATGCCCTCGAGGGTATTGGCGGCGCCGCCCGAGCGCCCCCTCATGCGCGGTCCCTAGGCTCGCCGGGTGCACGACGACGCCCTGACCGCCCCCGTCGACGAGACCGCCGCGGCCGCCCTGACGAAGAACGGCCTGCGCATGGCCGTCGTCGACCCCGCCGACGACGCGCAGGCGGAGGCCTGGCTGCATGCGGACGCCCGCGGCTTCCACGACCCGGCGCACTCGGACGCCCTGCTCGGCGAGCTGCGCGCGAGCCAGCCGCTGCAGCGCTCCGTCGGCGTCTACGACGACGGCATCGCGGAGCCCGGGATCCCGGTCGCGACCGTGGCGGCGTGGCCCGCGGCGCTCACGGTGCCGGGCGGGCAGCTCGACTCGTGGGCGATCAGCGCGGTCACCGTCGCGCCGACCCATCGGCGCCGCGGCGTCGCGCGCGCCATGCTCGAGTCCGAGCTGCGGGTCGCCGTCGCCGCGGGCATCCCGATCGCGGCGCTCACCGTCACGGAGACGACGATCTACCGCCGGTACGGGTTCGGCCCCGCGACCTGGTCCACCGACGTCGAGGTCGACGCCCGCCGCGTCGGCTGGGACGGCGGCGAGGCGCCCGGCCGCGTCCAGCTCATCACCCGCGACGGCGCGATCGCCGTCGGCAGCACGCTGCTGGAGGAGGCGCGCCGCGCGACCCCCGGCGACGTGCAGGTCGTCGGCCACCGGTTCGGGCGCATCTTCGGCGCCCCGTCCGAGCCCGAGGAGCAGCGCAAGCGCCGCTTCGCCCGCTACGACGACGCCGACGGCGTCACCCGGGGCCTGCTCGTGTACCGGCCGACGCAGGAGGAGGGGGACTTCACGAACTTCTCCGTGGACGTGCTGCACCTCGTCGCGACGACCGACGACGCCTACCGCGCCCTCTGGCGCTTCGTGCTCTCGCTCGACCTGGTCGGTACCGTGCGCGCCTTCCTCCGCCCGGTCGACGAGCCGCTGCGGTGGCTGGTCGCGGACCCGCGGCGGATCCGGACCACGGAGGTGCGCGAGCACCTGTGGCTCCGCGTGCTCGACCCGGTCGCGGTGCTGTCCGCCCGCACCTACGCCGGACCGGGGCGGCTCGCCCTGCGCGTCGCCGATCCGCTCGGCCACGCGGAGGGCGCGTTCACGGTCGCCGCGGACGCCTCCCGAGCAGCGACCGTGACGCCCGGTGAGCAGGAGGGGGTCCCGCTGCTCGAGGTGCCCGTCGACGTGCTCGGCTCGCTCTACCTCGGCGGCGCCTCCGCGGTCTCCCTGCTGCGGGCCGGCCGCCTGCGCGAGCGCACGCCGGGCGACGCGGCGCTGGCCGACCGCCTCCTCCGCCCGCCGATGGCCCCGGTCCTCACCACCTGGTTCTGAGCACGACAGCAGGACAGGACGACGTCAGCAGCACGGAACGAGTCGTCCCGTCCTGCTGACCGCGTCCTGTCCTGCTGCAGCGCTCGCCCGAGGACGGCGGGCTCAGGAGGGGAGGTCGGTGCCCGTCACGCGGGCGAGGACGGCGAGCAGCCCGTCCTGGTAGCCCTCGTCGAGGACGGCGGCCGCGGGGCGCTCCTCGCGGCGGTCCTTGAAGTAGCGGCCGCTCACGAGTGCGGCCGGGTCGTCGCCGGTCGCGAGCCAGATCTGCGTCGCCGAGCCCTGGTCGAGGGAACCGGGCGCCCCGGCCCCGCCCATGCGCGTCTTGATCCACCCCGGGTCCACCCCGTTGCTCCGCACGTCGGCCCACCGCCGCGCGACGGCCGCGGCCAGCGCCGCGTCGACCAGCTTCGTGTCGCCGTACGACCAGGCCCGCGTCGCGAAGTCGGCCAGCTCGGGGCGGCCGCTGCGGTGCATGCCGCTCGACAGGTACACGAGGCGGTCCGGCTTCGTCATCAGCGCGGTCAGGAGGTAGGGGGCGACGACGTTGACGGCGTACAGCGTCGCGGCGCCGGCCGAGCCGCCGACCCCGGCGTTGTGGATCACGGCGTCGAAGCGGCCGGAAGCGTTCGCCGCCTCGGCGAGCGCGCGGGTGCCGTCCTCCGACGACAGGTCGCCGACGAGCACGGCCGCCGCACCGGGCGCGGCGTGCCGCGTCGAGTCCGCTCGGGCGTCGCTGCGGGCGTGCAGCACCACCTCGTGCCCCTGGTCGATCAGGCGTGTGCCGACCGCCAGCCCGAGGCCGTCGGCGGATCCGGTGACGAGGACGCGTGCCATGCCCCCACCCTCCCCGCGCACCCTGGGAGGCCGTTCCCAGGGGAACGCCGGAGGCGCCCCGAGCGTTGTCCCGAGCACATGCCTGCACAGCTGCTCGACCGCCCCGAGCGCCGCCTCCCCGCGGCGCCGCGCCTCTGGATCCCCAAGCACGTCCTCGTGACGCGCGCCGCCGCCGACCTGCCGCACACCGCCGAGATCCTGCGGCGCGTGGAGGCGGCCGGCGTCGACGACGTCCGCATCCTGCCCGCCGACCGCCTGCCCACCGCTCCCAAGGGCGAGTCGGAGCGGGAGGCGTACGCGCGTGCCAAGGCCACGATGGCCGTGGTCGTCGCGCCGCCGTCGGCGCTGAAGCCGCAGCCCATCCCGCCGTCGGCGGACTGGCGCCTCGACCTCGCCCGCGGCTGCCCCGCGCACTGCCAGTACTGCTACCTGGCGGGGTCGCTCTCGGGTGCGCCGATCACCCGCGTGCACGCGAACCTCGACGAGGTGCTCGCGCCCATCGCCTCCCTCACCGGCACCGGCTCGGTGACCACCGGCGACGCGCTCCGCGGCGGCGAGGGCACCACCTTCGAGCTCTCCTGCTACACGGATCCGCTCGGCATCGAGCACCTGACCGGCTCGCTCGCCGCCGCGATCGCGCAGGTCGGCACCGGCCGCCACGGCGACGGCGCCTCCCTCCGCTTCACCACGAAGTTCGACGCGGTCGAGCCGCTGCTGGCCCTGCCGCACGGCGGCCGCACGCGCATCCGCTTCTCCCTGAACGCCGCCGAGGTCGAGCGCTTCGAGGGCGGCACCGCCCGCATGCCCGCCCGCATCGAGGCGCTGCGCCGCGTCGCCGAGGCCGGGTACCCGGTCGGGCTCACCATCGCGCCGGTCATGCCCGTCGACGGCTGGCAGGAGTCGTACGGGCGCCTGCTCGACGACGTCGCCGCGGCGCTCGCCGGGATCCCCGCCCTCGACCTGACCGCGGAGGTCATCACGCACCGGTTCACGCCGTCGAGCAAGCAGGTGCTCGAGGGCTGGTACCCGCGGACGAAGCTCGAGATGGACGAGTCGGTGCGCAGCGTGAAGCGCTCGAAGTTCGGCGGCGTCAAGTACGTCTACCCGAAGGGCACGATGGCCGACCTGCGCTCCTGGTTCGAGCGCGAGGTGCCCGGCCGCGTCCCGGGCGCCCGGCTGCTCTACTCGACGTAGCGGGCTACTCCGCGGACCGGTAGGAGGGGCGGCCGAAGGAGGCGCGGAAGCTCGCGGCCCGCTCGTGGTTCTCGGCCGTGCCGTGCTGCCCGACGACGCCGATGTTCTGCACCCGGCTGGCCAGCGGCGCCACCGTCGTGAGGCCGTGCGCCGGCAGCACGCGGGTGTTGAGGTTCCAGTCCCAGCCGGACTCGAACCCGGGGGAGTCGTTCCACGTCGAGTAGTCGCGGTCCCAGGTCCGCCCGATCAGCGCCTCCCACCGATCGCGCCAGGTGCCCCACAGCCACGGCGAGAACGCGGGCGTGCGGTGCACCGCGGCCGGGTCCGCGTCCTCCCCGGCAGGGCTGTAGGCGCACACGACCGCGACGTCGGCCGCGTCGCGGTACGCGTCCGCGCAGTGCTCGAGCAGCCGCAGCACGTCGTCCGCGACGACGAGGTCGTCCTCGGTGCGCGCGACGAAGTCGTACCCGGCCGCGAACAGGGCGCCGAGGTGCCGGTACGGGTTCTCGGCCACGCCGAGCCGCTCGTCGTTCACCACGACCTCTACGTCGGCGAACGGCAGGGCGCGGACCGCGGCGAGCACCGCGTCCCGGGCGGCGCTCGGCTCGACCGCGACCCGCAGGTGCCAGCCGTCCGTCGACACCTCCCGCCAGCTCGCGGCGACCTGCTCGAGGTACTCGACGCGGTCGTAGGCGGTCAGGAGCAGGGCGCGGCGCACGCGCCCAATCCTGCCGACCCGGCTCACGCGGCGCGTGAGCGGCGCGTGAGCGCCACCTGCCACGCTGAGGGCGTGGAACTCGCGATCGCCGTCGCCGCCCTCGGCATGCTCGTCGTCGCCGGCGCGGCCGCGGTCGGCCCGCGGCTGCGGATCCCCGCACCGCTGATCCTCGTCGTGCTCGGGATCGTCGTCAGCCTGCTGCCGTTCGTCGGCGTCGTGCGGGTCGCGCCCGAGCTGGTGCTCGTCGGGATCCTGCCGCCACTGCTCTACTCCGCCTCCGTGTCCCTGCCGGCGATGGACCTCCGGCGCGAGCTCGGCGCGGTCAGCGTGCTGAGCGTCGTGCTCGTGGTCGTCTCGTCGCTGCTGCTCGGCTGGCTGTTCACGCTGCTGATCCCGGGGCTCGACTACGCGTGGGGCGTCGCGCTCGGCGCGGTCATCAGCCCGACCGACGCGGTCGCGACCTCCATCGTCAAGCAGTCCGGCGTCTCGCACCGGGTCACGGCGATCCTCGAGGGGGAGAGCCTGCTGAACGACGCCTCCGCGCTCGTGATCCTCCGCGCGGCGATCGCCGGCGCGGCCGCCGCGGTCTCCGTGTGGAACGTGCTCGGCCAGTTCCTCTGGGCGGTCGCCGGCGCGATCGTGATCGGCGTCGTCGTGGGCCGGCTCACCACGCGGCTGCGCGCCCGGGTGACCGACCCGACCGTGAACACCGTGATCTCCTTCACGGTCCCGTTCCTCGCCTCCCTCCCCGCCGAGCGGCTGGGTGCGTCTGGCCTCGTCGCGGCGGTCGCCGCCGGCGTCGTCGTCGGGCGCCGGGCTCCGCGCTCGCTCAGCCCGCAGCACCGGCGGAACGACGAGGACAACTGGGCGACGGTCTCCCTCGTGCTCGAGGGCGCGATCTTCCTGCTCATGGGGCTGCAGATCGCGGGCATCCTGAGCGCCGCCGGCGGCCCGCAGGCCGGCGTGACGGCGCTGGGGATCGCCGTGGTGGCCCTCGTCGCCGTGGTCCTGATCCGCACCGCCCTCGTCGCGCCCCTCCTCGGGCTGCTCGCGAGGAGGGCTCGCCGGGGCTCGGGCTCCCGCGGGCGCGTGGAGGAGATGCAGCGGCAGCTCGAGGCCGGGGAGCCCGTGGTCGTGCAGCTGCCGAGGGGGCGCGAACGCCGCTTCGACCAGTCGCGCGGCCGGCGCGCGTTCGACCCGAAGCGGTTCCAGAACCGCCTCACGCAGGTGCTCGCCGACATCGACTACCTGACGTCCTCCCGGCTCGGGCCGAAGGAGGGCGTGGTGATCGTCTGGGCGGGGATGCGCGGCGCGGTGACGGTCGCGGCGGCCCAGACCATCCCGGAGGGGAGCACCGGGCCCGGCGACGAGCTGCGGACCCTCCTCATCCTGATCGCGTTCGGCGTCGCCGCGGTCTCGCTGCTGGTGCAGGGCGGCACGCTCTCGCTGCTCATCCGCCTCCTCAACCCCGCCGCCGACGACCCCGACGAGCTGGCGGAGGAACGGGGCAAGGTCCTGCGGATGGTCCAGGACGCCGCCGACGCCGTGCCCCAGGCGGCGGGGGAGTCGCGGAAGGCGCACATGCTGCGGCGGCTGCAGGCGTCGCGGGACGCGCTGCTCGATGCGCGCGACCTCGGCGTGTACGACTCCGCGGTCCTCGGCCACGTGCTCGCGACGCTCGACTCCGGCCAGATCACGCTCGAGATGCAGGGCGGTCCCGACGGCTGACCGGTGCCCAGCGCGTGCAGGGCCGGGATGCGCAGAACGTGCAGTCCGCGCCCAGCGAGTGCACGCCGCACACATCGGATGCACTCGTACCGTCTTCCACGGCCGCGACGTCGAGCGAGCCGCGGACCGCGGCCACGTCCGCGGCCGGATTGGATGCCCACGCATGGCCGACTCCACCGAGGTCACCGTCCACCGCGGCCTGTTCAAGTCCGTCGACCTGTACGTCGAGGACACCGGCGGCACGGGCCGCCCCGTCGTGCTCATCCACGGCTGGCCGCTCTCGGGCGCGTCGTGGTCGCACCAGGTCCCTGCCCTCCGCGGCGCCGGCCACCGGGTCGTCAGCTACGACCGCCGGGGCTTCGGCCGCAGCGACAAGCCCTCCTCGGGCTACGACTACGACACCTTCGCCGAGGACCTCCAGTCGATCCTCGAGGCGCTCGACCTCCGCGACGTCACCCTCATCGGCTTCTCGATGGGCGGCGGCGAGGTCGCGCGCTACATCGCGAAGTACGGGCAGGACCGCCTCCACAGCGTCGTGTTCGCCTCGGCGGTGCCGCCCTACCTGGCGAAGAGCGACGACAACCCCGACGGTCCGCTGGACAAGGACACGGCCGCCGGCATGGAGGCGGGCCTGACGAAGGACCGCCACGCCTTCTTCCCGCAGTTCGTGAACGACTTCTTCTCCGCCAACGGCGTGCTGAAGGTCACGCCCGAGGACGTCGCCGACGCGGTGGCGCTCGCGGAGCAGTCCGACCAGAAGGCGGCGCTCGGCGCGATGAACGCCTTCGCGACCACCGACTTCCGCGACGACCTGAAGAAGGTCACCGTGCCGACGCTGGTCATCCACGGCGACTCCGACGGGGTCGTGCCCTTCGAGGGCTCCGGGCAGCGCACCGCCGCCGCGATCCCCGGCAGCGAGGTCGTCGTCGTGCGCGACGCCCCGCACGGCGTGAACGTGAGCCACGCGGAGGAGTGGAACGCCGCCGTCGTGGCGTTCCTCGCGAAGTAGCCCGGTGCGGCAGGAGGGCGTCGGCGTGGTCGCCGGCGCCCTCTCCGCTGCCTGAGTGCGCCCTGCAGCGCCGAGTGATTGCATGTCCGGTCGGGCGCCCGCAGCAGGGGCGCCGGTCGTCGCGACGAAGGGACACCGCATGCCGCAGCCCGGCACCGATTCCGCTCCGCTCCGCGTGGGGGTGGTGGGCCTCGGCTTCGCCGGCACCACCGCGCTCGACGCCTTCTCCTCGCTGCCGGGGGTGGAGGTCGTCGCGCTCGCCGGCCAGGAGCAGCCCCGGCTCGACGAGCTCGCCGAGAGCCGCGGGGTGCCGAACCGCTACCACGACTGGCAGGACCTCGTCGCGAGGGACGACCTCGACGTCGTGAGCATCGGCGTGCCGAACCACCTGCACCACCCGATCGCCCTCGCAGCGCTCGGCAGCGGCAAGCACGTGTTCTGCGAGAAGCCGCTCGCGCCGACCGGCGCGCTCGCGCAGGAGATGGTCGACGCGGCCCGGGCCGCCGACCGGGTGCTCGAGATCGCCTTCAACCACCGTCGTCGCGCCGACGTGCAGTTCCTGCGCCGCTACCTCGACGAGCACGACATCGGGCGGATCTACCACGCGCGCTCGAGCTGGCGGCGGCGGGCCGGCATCCCCGGCCTCGGGTCCTGGTTCACGAACCGCGCGCTCGCCGGTGGCGGGCCGATGGTCGACCTCGGCCCGCACATGCTCGACATCGCGCTCTTCCTCATGGACGAGCCGCGCGTGCAGCGCGTGAGCGCGGTCACCTACGGGGAGCTCGGGCGGGGCGGTCGCGGCGGCTCCAAGGCGGCCAAGACGACGGGCGGCAACCGCGCCTTCGAGGTGGAGGACTTCGCCTCCGCGCTCCTCCGGCTCGACACCGGCGGCTCGATCCACCTCGAGACGTCGTGGGCCAGCTACTCCGCGGATCAGGAGGACATCGCGGTCGAGCTGCTCGGCGCCACCGGCGGGGTCCGGCTGTTCGTCCGCGACTACGCGACGGACGGCACGATCCGCCTGTACGGGGACGAGGGCGGCGCGCCCGTCGTCACGATCCCGACCGTCCACGTGCCGTCCGGGCACCACCTCGCCGTGATCGAGGAGTTCGTCGCCAAGGTCCGGTCGGGGGAGTGGGCCGACGCCTACGGCGACTACGCCCTGCACCGCAGCCGCGTCATCGACGCCGTCTACCAGTCCGCCGCCGAGGATCGGGAGGTCGAGGTCGCATGAGGATCACCGTCTGGAACGAGAACGCCCACGAGACGAGGGGCGACGAGGTCGTCCTCGGCCACTACCCGCGGGGCATCCACGCCGCCATCGCCGAGGGGCTCGCCGCCTCTTTCGCCGCGGAGGGGGACGTGATCCGCACGGCCACGCTGCAGGAGCCCGAGCACGGGCTCACCGAGGAGGTGCTCGCGGACACGGACGTGCTGCTGTGGTGGGGGCACATCGCCCACGCGCAGGTCGCGGACGAGGTGGTCGAGCGGGTGCACCGCCACGTGCTCGCCGGCATGGGGCTGCTCGTGCTGCACTCCGGCCACTACTCGAAGATCTTCCAGCGCCTGCTGGGGTCGACGGCCTCCCTCCTCTGGCGCAACGAGGGGGAGCGGGAGCTGGTCTGGACGATCGACCACACCCACCCGATCACCGAGGGGGTGCCCGACCCGATCGTCATCCCGCGGCAGGAGATGTACGGGGAGCCGTTCGACGTCCCGGTGCCCGACGAGCTGGTCTTCGTCTCGTCCTTCGCAGGCGGGGAAGTGTTCCGCTCCGGGGTCACCTACACGCGCGGGCTCGGCCGGATCTTCTACTTCTCGCCCGGGGACCAGGAGTACCCCGTGTACCACCAGCCCGAGATCCAGCGGGTGCTGGCGAACGGGGTCCGCTGGGCGGCGCCGACGCAGCCCCGGCGCGACCAGGTGGCGATCCACAAGCCCGAGGCCGGCTGGTTCGAAGCCTGACCCCGCTGGTCGTCACCGGCACCTCGAGTGCGACACGCCCGAGGTGGCGGTGGTGTTTGCGGTGTGGTGGGGGTCCACGTAATGTTCCTTCTCGCCCCCAGACGGGCCGGTGAGCGAAGCTCCTGGCTCTCAAGCGGGAAGGCTTCTACTGCTTTCGCAGGTCTGACAGGTTCGCCTGGCGGTTGTGGGTGGTGGGGGTGTCGAGGACGCCTCAGGCTGTCGGATGCGAGTCCGGTGGGTGATG